>NZ_JAGBIX010000067.1:0-44704 GCF_017934775.1 Kandleria sp.
AATGATTCATGGGTATACTCCTTTGTGGTTGTTTTGTTTGCAGAAATCATTCTACAAGGAATATACCTTTTTTGTCTATTGAATAACGTCAGATAAAATTCGACAAAACGAATTTACACAAAAAATTTTACACTATGTTTTTTTACACTGTCAAGCTTTCAAATCAGCATTTATTTATTAATACCAATTATTCAATAATCCAATAAAACAAAATATGTTATTCTATCAATGATTTTATATAAATTTTACACCTCCCTCTTTCATCTCTTTCAAGTGTAATCAAATTGTACACTACCAATAAATAGTTGATTTCAGGTCAAGTTTACACTTTTTTCTTGATTATTTTTTTCTTTAAATAATGCGTTGAAAACAATCTAAATTAAGAACAACTTGTGTTATTTCAAACGATAAAGATTTTCTTATATGAACGTTTCGCTTGATAAATCACTACGTTATGAGAGATGCCTATGTAATCTATTTGAAAGAGTGTATATAAATAACCGGCAATCCCTAAGAAGATATATTTGTGAAGCGCAATAATAAAAAAACATTCAAAACCCGCTAATTAATAAACGGGTTTTGAATGTAAATTACTATTTAAATAATGATGACTTTCCAATAATCAAACAAAAAGATTGTAAACATACAGAAAACATCAGATATTAAGCAATCTAAAAAGCATTATTATAATTTGTGAGTATTTTATAACAGATGAATAGATAAAGCGTACAAGGAAATATACAAAATCGGTCAATTTGAGAATTACAGATCGTTCTAATAAATGAAATTTCTTGACAAAATCCATAAGTGTTATCACTACTTGACAACACTAACACTAATGTCCTAGTTGATCTAATGAGATTAATTCAATATTAGGTGACTTCTGAATATTACATCGCATAGATACACAATATTTTCACATTTATGTTCATGAAATGATATCTTAAAATACACTAACTCATAAAAAATTTCTTTCTATAAATGGATTTGCGTATCGCGACAGCTACATTACTTAATTCTATTCTAAGAAAAAAGTTTAATTTATAAGCTAGGTCTGTTTCGTGCGAATATTGGATTTGCTGTAATATAATAATAAATTCATATAAATAATGAGAAATAGACATCAACCATAAAATGGTGTAAGCCTAATTATTAAATATTTCAGTAACATAACAACTTCAATTTAGTCATTGAACAGCATTATTCCATATTTACATAAAGCTAGTGAAAAAGGACCAATATCAGCACACTGATATCGGTCCTTACCAATTAATATCTATTTTTTCTTTTCCGTTTTATTTAGAAGACATTTTACGACGACTAGTAACAAACTCTCGTTTAGTTCATAAAACGTTACAGTAATAGATCTAAAACTATGTACACTTTAAAATATCCGAACATTTCCACTTAATATTAATCTTAAGTCTCTTTTCTGGAATAATTATATGGAAACATACAGCAAATAATTATAACTCTTTCTTGCTTCTATAATTTTGTATATGCTTCTCAAAACAAAAGAATAAATGAACAATACATTTTTGTATTTTCTCACCAATGTGTCCAACATCACACTTTCAGTAAATGTTATCTTAATTTCATTGCCACCAAATTCATATCATAGTTTATTTTATTCGATTTCCACTAATTATTATAACTACACCTTATTATGAAACACTTTAAAAAACATATTAAAGAAAACTACTTAACATCATATTTTCGGTGCAACCAATTTAAACCACTAATCAGTAATCTTTTCACACTATTTTTTTACCTTTGATTATTAACCCTAGCAACTACTCTTTCTCTAATAATCCAAAAAGTAACAAATACTATTCCGAACACCCCAACCTTTTTGAAATCAATACCCCACATCATAAAACGAAATTTGTTAAGAGCTTTTATTTGAATCATAGGCCAATAATAAAAAAATGGTCGTGGTGATATTATTAAAGAAATATAGCATAAATAAACAATTCCCCAAAAGAATCGACTTTTCTTTAATACCATTTGAGAAGTTCTTCTTTCTGTTATTGATAAAAAATAATAATCATAAAAAAATACTACAGCAAGTGAAAAAAAAGCAATTGAAATCCAATCATATGAATAATAATGATACAATCTCACACCTGTATTTAATTGATACAAAGAAATAATATTCAAAACTAACGCAAGCATTCCAAACACCCCTGAAGCTAATCCTGAAGAAACTAACATTACTATGATTACGAACAGGACGTACCAAGAAAAAGAATTAGTAAACAAGTAATATAATCCTATAAATAGCATAATAGCGTTTGTTATAGCTGTATCTTTATTTAATATTTTTTGAACCCCTTTCGTAATGCACATAATGATAAATATGTATTCTATCAAGGAAAACTTTATAATCATCTCATGTACAATTAACAACTTCCCTGAAATCGCGCCTAAAAAAACAAAAATTATAGCAATCATTAAGGTTATAATTTTATGCTCTTTTTTATACGTTATACTTTTGTTGAATATAAGACATCCTATATCAACCAACATTTCTTCTATCGATTGATATCGCAAATTAGGAGCATACATGCATGCCTTAACAATAATATTGTAAAATTCATCAGAAATACAATCATTTTCAGGCTTTGGTAGAACATAACCATTGCTGTATTGAGCATCCATATTAGCATAATATGCATTTGAATCAGGGAATTTAAAATGGTTAGCTAACACATATAACATCATTCCAAAAGAGTAAATATCGGCTGTATAATCGTAAACATCACTATCTAACATTCCGCAAACCTCAGGTGCAGCGTATCCTTTCGTAAAGGCAACCGTACGCGCAAAACCATCCTGCGTTTTTTTTGCTATACCAAAATCACCTAACTTATATACTTTTTTCTTTTCGGAATAGAAAATGTTTTCCAGCTTAATATCTCTATGTAAAATATTATTTTCATGTACTTTTTGAAGTGCAATTCCAATGTCATATGCAATTTTCAGAATTTCATTTTCATCTCCATAATAAAGATCATTTGGTGTGATTTTTATTTTCCCATGATCAATCGTGTTAATTACGGCAGGAAGCTTTTCCATTACAATAAACTGCAATTTCAAAATTGACCCAGAATTATCTTCTGGTTTGTCTTTAACCACAGAAAGGATATTTTCATTTGAGTCAAATACTACCCAAATTTCTGTATGATTATATATTTTTACAAAATAATCATTATAACGATTAATATTCTCTTGCAATTCAATAGTTTTATTAAAAAAATCTGAATCTACATTTTGGTTAAAAAAGCCAATTACTTTTATGGCATAACCCGGCTTATGTTTACGCCTAGTAAAAGCTTCATATACATTAGCTGAGCTACCTTTTCCCAAAGTTTTAATAGTTCCGTTTTTTTGTAAAATAGAATACTTTTTAAACGGTAATTCCATTTTATCTAGTGTAATTAATATTTTTTCTATTTCCTCATTTGTCCACAGGTTCATCACTATCATTTTCCTCTTCTATGTCAAGATCCAAAAGATCATATCGATACATATTAAAAAAATGCACTAAATATATTCCCAATCCAATTCTCACGAACGGGATTTTTTGGTCCAAAATCAAAATATCTTTTTTACTTATAAAATTAATTATTAAAATAACAATTCCAACAAATAAAAGAATAATACTGAAATCTTCTATTAAAGAAATCACTTTTTCTCCATCAGATTCATTTCCAGTATAATCCACTCTGAGATATAAATAATCTTCAATTATTCCAACAAAGCCAATAACGGCGAACCAACCAAGACTAAAGTTATTCAAAAAAGGAATAATAAAAAATTTAAGACCATTACATTGCATGAGCCATAGAATAGCTCCAATTGCGCATCCTGCAGAAACTATAGGAAGGCCGAGTACACAAATGACTATGCCTACAATATATAGAGAGTTTATTCCATTTGAGAATAGTAATAAAATCATTAAGCCTATTACAAAAACACCAAATTCAATATGCAATTCTTTTATAGTTTGAAATATACTCTCAATAAAAAAAAGAACAGGAATTATCATCAGTAACCTTTCATCAATATGACCATTACCTCCATAAAAAGCTTTAAATACATAAAATGACATTATAATAATTAACATGAACCTCCAAAATGTCGAATAATAATAATCTTCTTGTGCACTTTTTTTTAATTCAAAAATATCTTTACGTGTTAAATACATCTCTTTGTCAAAACTTTTTACAAATTCTTTTTCATTATTTAATGGTCCTTCAAATTTATGAACAGATTCATCTAACACCTCATCATCACAATATATCTCTGTTTCAATATCATCGTATTCCTCATTATTCTTTTCTTGAAAACTAAAGTCACTCAATTGCTTTATATCACTGAGAACCTCTTCCATTGACTGATATCTATCCTCTGGATAAAAACTACACATTTTTCTAATAATTCTCGTCATTTTTTCAGAAGCATGTGCTGGAGCTGGAACAATAAAATTTTCCTCATATTGGATAAAGCTTGCTCTATATGAATCAGATCCAGGAAATTTTAAATCATTAAAAAGCAAATAAAGAGTTATACCAAAAGAATAAATGTCTGCTGTTTTATTATAAAAATCTTGCAACCTTTTCTCTATCTCTGGTGCACCATACCCATTTGTAAAAAGAATTGTTTCTGCGTTACCGTTATCAACATGTCTAACTGTACCAAAATCACCAAGCTTATATTTTTCAGTATCTGAATCCCAAAAGATATTTTCTAACTTTATATCTCTATGCAGAAAACCGTTATTATGAATAATTGAAATGGTTTCTCCAATTTGTACTGCAAAATCAATAATGGATTTCTCATCCTTCAACCTATCACCTACAATTGAGACACTTCCAAATTTATCCTTCTCTAATATATTGTCGAGTCTCTCCATCAATACCATTTGAATAGATAATCCTTCCACATCATTAAATGTAGGATCATCCATATTTACAACTGATAATATGTTATTATCTTCATCAACAAGTATTTTTACAATCCACAATGCAATAATACGTACAATATTCTCTGATTGCTCGTTTAAGAAATACTGACTTTGAGAAGAAACGACAACATCTTCAATGTCAATTTGTTCCCCAGTATTTCCCATAATCTTTAAGGCGTAATACCTATTTTTTATTTGTGTATCACACAATTCATAAACATATGAGGTACCCCCCACGCCAATCAAATTTAACTGTTTATTATTGTCGACAGACTTACATAAAGTTAGGGGACTAAAAAATCCGCTATCTTCTAATTGAAGCAAATATCTTTCTACACTTGATCGATCTAAACTCAACATTTTTTTCACCCTTAGTTAATTTATCTCTATATTCATGTCTCCAATCATATATGTTAATTCATTCATATAAATAGCAATTCCATTTTCCTGGTTAATAACTGTTCCCTTTACAGGATTCAGTAATTCTATCTTATTATTTTGTGTTATAAAACACATCCGATTTATTGCTTTAGAATCCACGATTTTCCAACATCCATCAATACTCTTTTGTGTGTACAACCCCCATACAGTCTTTCCATTTATTACTTCTTTATTTCCACCACCAAATACAAAAACATCACCATCATTTAACATCACTGGTTTGATTCTTCCTCTTAATCCTTTATCAATATGTTTGTGATTGTAGAAAGTACCATTTTTACCATAATAATCAATATAAAACCATACTCCATCCATATTTTGAAATTTCCCATGTTTTCTACTCACTGTATATGAATGTAACTTAATATCTGGATAATTTCCTTTTGATGGCCTTCCTATTTCCCAAACATTTTTATCATCCAAAGAATAGGATCTCAATTGTCCATTTTCAATCAATATTAATATATTACTTTTTTTACCACTCATCATTTTCCATCTCCGGCAATTCACTGATAAAAGATTCTACCTCAGGTAAATCAAATTCTTCGAATACTTCTCTAGCATATCTACATAGTTCATCCGGATCAAATTCTTCCATGTCTGAATCAAGCATGTTATTCAAACTTGCATTCTCAACAATAAACATCACAATGCTTTCAAAAATATTTTTTGCACAAAGTGGTTCCATATGTGCCAATTGAAGCATTTCATCTATTTGTTCTAAATCCATACTTAGATGTAAGCCCAGCGAAATAATCTTGTTTCTTGTAGGGTACCATTTTTTTTGTCTAATTGCGGAAACACATTGTCTTAAAGATGAAGACCACATTTGCCCATCTGCAAATTCATTAACACTCGCGCCTAAATTAAGGTGATTAGCCTTTATATACATCATTACATATGAATAAAACTTATGATATGCTGTCAAAAAAATTTCAGAATTTTCAATAATAAATTTTTCTAGCTCATCTTCATCTTTTATATCAGAAAGTTTTTCATCAAAAATTACAGTACATACATCTAAAGAATTATCATCATGAAAAATATTATCTTTTATCTTATCTAAAATATAATTGTATTTTTCTAATGTTTTTTCTCCATATTTTTGTTCTAAGACAAATATACAAACACAGTCTTCTAAACTTTTTACATAAAGTTCAGGATAACGACCATATCTTTGTAATAATTGGTTAAGTTTCTCTCTATCATATCCCGCAACCATACCTATTCTAAGAAATGTTTCTCGATTCTTAGGTATAGCTCCTTTACACCATTTATTTACGGACATACGACTAACACCACTCAACTGAGCAAATTTAGATTTTGTTAATCCACTCTCTTCAATAATTTCATTGATTTTTTTGGCCCACTGTTCCTGCAGTGTTTTAATCATAGGAAACACTTGTTCTTTTAATTCTTCAATATCCTCACACTTTGATATCTTATCCTTAATAACCACTGTTTTTAAATTTGTATATTTTATCTGATCCAACTTTTTTTCTCCTTCCGCATAAAAACCAAACAAAATTTCCAATTATATACTAAGTATTATTTTTTACATTAATCGAAAAAAATGCTCATACTATTATTATTTCCAATAAAGATTATAACATATAAAAAAATATTTTACTTTTCTTCTAATACATTTTATTAGCAATTACTGAAAACCTTGTTGCTTCGATGCGATATTCAAAATTAACTTTATCAAGTCATCTGATATCCTCCTTTACATTATTTTTAAATTCAGCATTTGCTGATAATTGCATTATAAAATAAATAAAGTACAGTGTTTTCAGACTAAGTTTACATACGTTTCACATTACAAACAATGTGATAGAACTCAATAATAGAACTTTTAAAAAGTAAATTTCAATTCAAAATTGATATAATATAAACAAAAAACTACAAGCAATGATAAGCTTGTAGTTTTTTGTTTCAGTATTTTTGAGTCGACTTTTATAGAATTAAGACCAAACTGCAATATATCAAATATGAATAAAAGCTGCCACAACAGCAAGCACTACAGCTGGAAGCATGTTTGCGACTCTTACTTTCTTACCAAAAACCAGATTTAGTCCAACACAAAAAATTAATATTGAACCAATCAAAGAAAGATAATTCATAGCTAAATCTGTCATGATGGGTTTAAGGAATGTTGCAAAAATAGTGATCAAGCCTTCAAATAAAAAAACTGGAATTGCGGAAAAACCACATCCCTTTCCTAGTGAACAAGTCATCACCATGATAATAATAAAGTCCAGAATCGCTTTTGTTGCAAGAATCGACCAGTTTCCTAGAATTCCATCTTGAATGGCACCAACGATAGCCATAGCACCAATACATACTGTCAGTGATGCTGTAACAAATGCATTGACGAAGTCCTTGTCTTTAGCATTTCCTGTCTTTATTTTTAACCATTCTCCAAAATGTTCAAACTGTCCTTCTATGTTTATTAACTCACCAATCAGTGTACCAAGTGCAAGACATATTGTCACAAGCATAGATTGTCCGCTGTTTATTACGCCATTATTGATAGTCAGCATTCCCTCCATTGCCCCAGCAATTCCAATAAACATTACGCTAATTCCACAAGTGCCCATTATCGATTTTTGATGTCTTGGATTTAATAGACTTCCAAAGAAATATCCTGATAAACCACCTAATACAATTCCTGCTGTGTTTATCAATGTACCTAATCCAATCATAATAAAGTGATCACCTTCAGTTCTTTCCTAATAAATGAATTGTAATACACATATTCGTTTTAAAATGTTTTTATCAATTCTATATACCATTACAATTAATGTCAATATAAAAAATGCTTATTATTTGTGTAACAAAAAAGACCTGAAATCGTGTAATAACACACGACTTAGGTCTTATTCTTTTATTCAAATTCAATAGTTCCTGGTGGTTTAGATGTAATATCATACATTACTCTATTAACACCACGCACTTCATTGATGATTCTTGACATAACTTTATTTAATACTTCAAATGGAATATTAGCAGCTTCAGCTGTCATGAAATCAATTGTATTAACGGCACGTAAAGCGACAGCGTAGTCATAAGTTCTTTCATCACCCATGACACCTACTGACTGCATATTAGTAAGAGCTGCGAAATACTGTCCGATTGAACGATCAAGTCCAGCTTTTGCGATTTCTTCTCTATAGATTGCATCAGCATCCTGTACAATCTTAACTTTATCAGCAGTAACTTCACCAATGATTCTGATACCAAGTCCAGGTCCTGGGAATGGCTGTCTGAATACTAGGTATTCAGGGATACCAAGCTGAAGACCGACTTTACGTACTTCATCTTTAAATAAATCTCTTAATGGTTCAATGATTTCCTTGAAATCTACATGATCAGGTAATCCACCAACGTTGTGATGTGATTTGATCACTGCAGATTCTCCACCTAATCCTGATTCTACGACATCAGGATAGATTGTACCCTGTACTAAGAAATCAACAGCACCAATCTTTTTAGCTTCTTCTTCAAAAACTCTGATGAATTCTTCACCAATAATCTTTCTCTTCTGTTCAGGTTCTGTTACACCCTTTAATTTAGAATAATAACGTTCCTGAGCATTGACTCTAATAAAGTTCAAGTCATAAGCACCCTGTTCTCCAAAGACTGCTTCGACTTCATCTCCTTCATTTTTTCTAAGTAAACCATGATCCACAAAGACACATGTCAACTGCTTACCTACTGCTTTTGAAAGCAATACTGCCGCAACTGATGAATCTACACCACCAGATAATGCACAAAGAACTTTACCGTTCCCTACTTTTTCTCTGATAGCTTTGATCTGTGCTTCTACAAAGTTACTCATGATCCAGTCACCTTGACACTTACAGACATTCATGACAAAGTTTCTGATCATCTTTGTTCCTTCTTCAGTATGTAGAACTTCAGGATGGAACTGAATACCATATAATGGATTTTCTTTTGATTCAAATGCTGCCACAGGACAGTTGTCAGAATGAGCAACTGAAACAAATTCTTCTCCTAACTGTGAGATGTAATCAAAATGACTCATCCATACAGTAGAAGATGGCTTACATCCTTCAAATAATGCAGAATTTGTATCAAATTCAACCTGTGTCTTGCCATATTCTCTAAAGTCAGCTCTTTCAACTTTTCCACCTAAAAGATGCTGCATAAGCTGTGCCCCGTAACAAAGTCCGAGTACAGGAATTCCTAACTTAAACAGCTCTTTAGAATAGGTAGCTGCTCCTTCTTCATAACAGCTATCTGGTCCACCCGTTAGGATGATTCCCTTAGGATTCATGGCTTTGATTTTCTCTATATCAATCTTGTAAGAATAGATCTCACAATAGACCTGACATTCTCTGACACGTCTAGCGACCAACTGATTATATTGTCCACCAAAGTCAATGACAATCATTAATTCGTTTTTCATAAGGCCTCCTATCACAATATTTCCAGAAGAAATTATTATTTCTCCTAAAGATTATTCAAATATTACACTATTCATATAAGCAATTCAATGAAAAATGAGAATAAATATTTTTTATAAAAAAGCAAGTGTTCAAAACACTTACTTTTCTACTAGAAAACTTCTTTAAGAACAATTGTCTGTTTTCTATCTGGACCTACTGAGAACATAGTAATTGGACAATGTACTAATTCTTCAATACGTCTAATATAATTCTGACAATTTACTGGTAATTCTTCAAATGAAGTTACTCCTGTAATATCTTCATCCCATCCTGGCATTTCTTCAAAGACAGGTTCACATCTTTCAAGATCTTCAACACATGCAGGCAATGAATGAATTTCTTCTCCATCAAGCTTGTAAGCAGTACATAATTTTAATGTTGGCAATCCTGTCAATACATCCAATAACATTAATGAAATACCAGTTAATGATGCCATTCTACGAGACTGATTAACTACAACACTATCAAACCATCCTACTCTTCTTGGACGTTTAGTAACTGTACCGTATTCATGACCTTTTTCTCTAATATGATCAGCCATTTCACCTTCAATTTCAGTTGGGAATGCACCAGCACCAACTCTAGTTGTATAAGCTTTAACAATACCTACAACTTCATCAAGGTATAAAGGACCAATTGACGCACCAGAACATACGCCATTAGCACCAGGGTTAGATGATGTAACATATGGATAAGTACCATAATCAATATCAAGCATAGTTCCCTGTGCTCCTTCAAATAAGACTTTCTTATTGTCTCTAAATGCATCATCAAGATAAGCTCCAGTATCACATACTAAAGGTTTCATGATTTTTGCATATTCTTTATATTCTTCAAATAACGCATCAGCATCTACATCTAAATCAGGATATAGCTTCTTCTTGAATGCTACGACTGAATGAACTTTTTTATTAAAACGTTCTTCATTGATGAAATCTCCCATACGGATTCCACATCTATCATATTTATCTACATAAGCAGGGCCAATTCCTCTACCAGTAGTACCAATAGCTGCATCTCCTCTTAAAGATTCTTCCATTGCATCAATTGCAATATGATAAGGTAAGATAATATGTGCACGATCAGAAATATGAATACGATCAGTATTGATTCCTGCATCATTTAAATATTTCACTTCTTCAAGGAATGCTTTAGGGTTAATAACCATACCATTCCCCATAACAACATCTCCACCTGTAAAAATCCCACTTGGAATAAGTCTCAATGCAAATTTCTTTCCATCATAAACAATAGTATGACCTGCATTATTTCCTCCTGAATATCTCACTACAATATCTGCTTTTTGTGAAAGATAATCGGTAATTTTACCTTTACCTTCATCTCCCCATTGACTACCTACAACGACAACTCCTGCCATGTTTTTCATCCTCTCTTTATGCGTCAATTGACTTTTTTACAAGAACATTATACGATATCTTCAAGTATAAGTAAAATTAATATATAAGTATTTTATTATAAGGAGAGCTTATGAGTAACATTAAACTAGAACAATATAAAATATTTAGAGAAGCTGCTTTTACCTTATCTTTTTCACAGGCCGCTAGAAATCTATACATTACCCAGTCAGCAGTAAGTCAGACAATTACCCTATTGGAGAAAGAATTGGATACTTCTTTATTCATTCGTCATCGTAAAGGGGTAACCTTAACAAAAGAAGGTGAAATGCTTTATCATAAGATTTCTCAAGCATTATCTTTAATTACTAATGCTGAAAATGAACTTGCCAACTATAAGACATTAACGGGAGGAGAACTGATCATTGGTGCTGGGGATTCTTTATGTGAACATTATCTGATTCCTTATCTTGTGTCTTTTAGAGAACGTTATCCTCAAGTACATATAAAAGTAGTCAATGGAACAACTGGTGAAACAATCAAGCTATTAAAAAGCGGGACAATCGACTTGGCTTTTGTCAATATGCCCTTAATAGATGATCGTCTTCATGTAAAAAGCTGTTTTACTGTACATGATATCTTCGTTTCAGGAACAAAGGATACCCATACTTACTCTTATGAAGAAATAGCAACTAAGAATCTGATTTTATTAGAAACACTTTCTAATTCCCGTCATTTTATTGATAACTACTTTTCTAAACATGGTATCTTATTAAAACCTGCCATGGAACTAGGGGCACATACACTGCTCTTAAAGTTTGCACAATATAAACTGGGAATATCATGTGTCATCAAGGAGTTCTCTAAAGAAGAATTAGATAATAATAAAGTCTTTGAACTTGATATCAATCCCCCTTTGCCAGCTCGTTCTATCGGTTATGCGTCACTTAAAAACATGGCCTTGTCTGCAGCAGCATTGAAATTTATTGAACTTATTGAAGAAGGCTTATAATGCTACAAATTCAGATTGAGAATGAACCATTCCCTAGGATTCTATAACTCATTACAATTTGTTATGTCATCATCTGCAACCCTTTGTAAATACTTAATTTGCAGATGTTTTACTTTCCCTTGTGTTATATCTGCTCCTTCGTCATACTCTTTCATAGAATCCTGTACAGGTACATCAGCAAAAATATCCTTATCTTCACCCTTCATTTTGGAAACATAGTCATCAGGAGCATTTCTATACCAATCAACGGAAAAAATCAGTTCAAATGACATAGGATAAACAAAAGACCTACAGACGCTTTGTCTTACAATGCTCATTTCAATTCCTGTTGCCGGTCCATTCGCGTTTAACTCAACCACCATATCCATATAGATTTTTTAAACCATATCCGATATGGAATCCTTCACTACAACGATCAAATCTATGTTGCTCTTTGCCGGATTATAACATTCCATAACAGCAGAACCATGCAGATATACTCCTACCAGATTACCCTTTAAGATTTCTTTTGATTTATCTACAAAAATACTCATAACTGTAACCATTTTTCTTCGTCCTAATCTAGAATAATATTTCAATATAATTTTTCAACATTCTCTGCTTTTTACAAACTCATATACCTTTTCTGACCAACTCCAGATATCCTTACAATCATTTTCTAAATAAAATGTTCTACTCTCCAACTCATATGGAATGATTGCTTCAAACACCTCTCTTTTTGCGGATGGAATAATAATTGTATCTACCCAGTCTGATAGTATCACTTCCTCCTTAATCTTCAGCGGTAATACACCCTCAAATGTCGTATTAGGATGGCTAATAATATTATCATACTTAAAAAAGAACCTTACTCCTGGAGTGAAATTCACACTTAAATCCGCCTCGGTAGGGAAACGCTTCATTTTTCTCTCCATGACTAATCTGTCTCCAGCTTGACAATTTCCCCAAGCAAACATTACATAATCAAAATAATCCTCTGGATCATTAGCAGCATTTCTATCTTCTGCTTTAAGCATTGAGGCGGATACTCCTCTCCATTTAGTAGGAGCTTGGAGCGAACCACATTTAAAAATACTAATAGCATTTTCAACAGGGGCCGTATGACAAACATAATCTGTCATACATCCTTTATACTTAGGGCAAGCTACACACTCTGTTATCTTTTCCGGAACATTTACACGTTTACCAGATTCATATGTTTTCTTATATTCTTCAATCGCTTTTAAAATGTTATGATCAGCCTCAATAAAACATTCCCTACCATTTTGTTTTTCATAATTTTCAAAATCCAATACCGTTTGGATTTCCCATTCTGTAATGACAGGATAATTTGCAAGTTTTTTATAAAAGACTCCATCCCAGCATTCAGTACAATCAAAATCACCTATTTTAATCAACATGTATAATTACATCCCCCTTATTTCATCATTTAATTCTGCCAAAGTTGCTCATTGGCTTATTGAATACACCTGTAGCACTTCGCCATAAGTCTGACTATAGAATTCTTCTATCAGAAATCCACCACAGTTCTTGATTACTACCGCTGAAGCAAGGTTATCTTTATCACAAGAAACCAGCACTGGTACTATGTCAAGATTTAGAATAACTTAAACATCTGTATCAGTAACTTACAGCTCTCATCATTTCATCACTTGAATTGGCAAACGCCAATCTATTGTTGGTGTATTCCTGTTCATACTGACTGGGCGAAAGATATCCACAGTGTGAATGTATTCGAAATGTATTATAGAATCCTTCTATGTATTCAAATACCAGACTTTTTGCATGATAGTGGTCCTGTATGTCATGGTCATTCAGGCATTCCCTCTTTATGAGCGCATACCAGCTTTCGATGCATGCATTGTCCCAAGGATTTGCCTTCGGGAATAGCTTCACATCATTCCATCCGTCAGTTCCTTTTTCAGACGGGCATTTTCCTTGGCCACGTCACTGGAATAGTTGCCTGATCCTCGTACTTCAACGATGTTGTTGGCCTTGTTTTTTTATCCATCCGCCGATGGTTGTTTCGTGAACACCGAACTTCTTGCCCATGCTGACAAGAGTCTCATCCTGATGGCTTTCCCAGTACTCGGTAACTCCTTTTTTGAATTCAAGATCATAGGTCATGTTTTTTGAGTCATAAGAAAAAGATTTCCTCTCTTCTTTTTCTATTATTATCCTAGTTATATTGTATCATCAATTGCCAATTCATACAGATGTTTAATCTGTTCTATTTATCTACTAGCTCCACCAGATGAACTGCTGGATTTCAGCAGTCACGTAAAAAGCTATTACCTTCTCAAGAAGTTCGCCCCATGGATGCTCTACAAGCGTCCTTCAGATGACCTCTTCGATCCCAACAGGAAAAAGAAATACAATTGGTTATGCATCATTAAAAACTGCAGCCTTATCAGCTGCAGCCTTAAAATTCATTGCCTTAATCGAAGAGTAGATATCCATGATGCAAAAGCAAGATAATCCCACAAACATAACGCCCTGGTGAAGCAACATATTTATAGAACCATAACAAGTTGTTGTCCATATTGCGAAAATACATACCTTCATAAATATGACAAAATACTACAAATGCTACTAATAACACTGTTAATACACCAAATAAAATCACATGATTTTTACTTTTCATGAAATATCACCTTCCTTATTATATTTAAATTATACACATATTATATCTATATACAAAGTAAAAAACGCTTATTATTTCAATTTTTTTAAATCAATCAATTCCTATAAAACCAATACTTTTATCATACAAAAAACTGATGGAGACCCTTCTCCATCAGTTTTGATTTGTTTGTGCTTTCTTCTTTTCTTCAGCTTTTTTCTTTTTGTCGGCTTTCTTTTTCTCATCAGCCTTTTTCTTTTCTTCAGCTTTCTTCTTAGCCTGATAATTTGCATACTTCTTAGCCTGCTGTGCTTTCTTGTAGGCTTCTTCTCTCTTCTTGCGATCTTCAGCACGTTCTGATTTCCAAGAATCATCACCATCATCTGTTTCACCGATCTTATTGCCGGCGACTTTCTTTTTGGTAATATTGAACTCATAACTAGTTGAACCAGTATAAGCCCCCTTGCCAGTAATAATAATTGTGGCAATACCAATCTTTTTATTGTTTTTATACTGTACTGTATAATCTGTATTTAAGACCAGACGCTGTCTTTTATTATTTCTGATTATCACTGTCGGTCTTTTTTCTTTTCCATCATAAACAAATGTTTTTGGAGAAATAGTAATCTGGAATTCTGAAATGTTTGTAGATGATTTATCACCTGTCTCCGATGCAACACTCTTTGATGAGTTTTCTGTGTAGATGACAACATCTCGCTTAAAGTTTGAGCTTACATCAACAGACACATATTTTTCCTGATCTCCTACTTTAGCAACAATGGAAGCACTGCCTTCACCGACAGCTTCAATTTGTCCATGACTGTTTACAGTTGCAACCTTTTCCTTAGTTGTTGACCAAGTAATCTTGCTTGCATCAGCACCAGTAGCTCCAATTGTATATTTACATCCCGTTCTCATTTCTATATTGGTGAATGCTAAATTGAAATCTACCTCTTGTTCCACTTTCTTTGTCTGCTTTTTTTGTGCAGAACATCCTATCAAGGTAAGGGATACTAGGCAAATTGCTGCAAAACGTAGTATTGTTTTCATAAAATAATACCCCCATATAGATATTATTATAAACGAAATGAAATAAAAGAGAAAGAGAAAAGAAGTCCCTATTTAGGACTTCTTTAAAATTCTTAATGAATTAATAATACACAAGAATGCGACTCCTACATCCGCAAATACTGCCATCCACATATTCGCAATACCAAGAGCTCCTAGAATCAGTGTTCCAATCTTGATAAATAGTGAGAAAGCAATGTTTTCTTTAGAAATAGAAAGTGTCTTTTTGGCAATATGAATAACTTTAGAAAGACGACTTAAATCATCGTCCATGATAACAACATCAGCTGCTTCAATAGCCGCATCGCTTCCCAGCGACCCCATCGCAATACCAATATCAGCACGAGAAAGAACTGGTGCATCATTGATGCCATCGCCAATAAATGCGAGTGCATTATGTGATCCTGAAAGTATTTCTTCTACTTTCTCCACCTTTTCTCCTGGAAGAAGTTCAGCGTAGTATTTTGAAATATGAAGTTCATCCGCCACATGTTTCGCTACTTCTTCTTTATCACCAGTAAGCATCATGAATGTCTTAATACCATTTTTATAAAGTGATTGAATAGCCCCTCTTGCTTCTGGCTTAATAGCATCTGAAATCTTGATAATGCCTAATAATTCTGTATTCTTTGCAACATAGATGAGAGTTTCATAAGAATCAATTCTTTCTGCTTCAATATGATGATTATCCATTAATGTCTTATTGCCGACATAAAGAAGATCATCACCTAATCGAGCAATAATCCCCTGTCCTGCTTCATTTCGTGAATCACTGACAAGAGAATGATCAATATCTTCTCCTAGTGCATCAAGGATACTTAACGCAATAGGATGCGTTGAATAGCCTTCTGCCAAGGCTGCAAGATGAAGAATTTCATCTTTTTTCCCATTAACTTCAATAACTTCATTCACCTTGAACTTACCTTGTGTTAAAGTTCCTGTCTTATCTGATACAATCACATCAACTTTAGATAACTGTTCAAGATAGTTGGATCCCTTAACAAGAACCCCTTCACTACTAGCAGCACCAATACCACCAAAGAAAGCAAGAGGCACGGAAATGACAAGGGCACATGGACAAGAGATAACTAAGAATGTACAGGCACGATAGATCCATGTTGAGAAATGTCCTACAAACAAAGGAGGAACTAAAGCAAGAATAAGTGCACTGATCACTACTACAGGTGTATAGACTCTTGCAAAACGAGTAATGAAGTTTTCTGTTTTTGATTTTTTAGAAGACGCATTTTCTACAAGTTCAAGTATCTTTGATACAGTAGAATCTTCATACATCTTGCTTGCAGAAATACGTAAAGCTGTTTCACCATTAATACATCCTGAAATAACCTCATCCCCCTCTTTAACAAAACGAGGAACAGATTCACCTGTTAAAGCTGATGTATTGATCATGCTTGTTCCTGAAAGAACAACGCCATCTACAGGAATACGTTCACCTGGCTTAATTAGCAAGGTATTTCCTACTTCTACATCATATGGATCTACAACTTCCACTTCACCATCTTCTTTTACCAGATTGGCATATTCAGGGGCAATATCCATTAAGTCACTAATTGACTTTCTAGAACGTCCCACCGCATAGCTCTGGAACCATTCCCCAACCTGATAAAAGAGCATAACTGCGACAGCTTCCGCATTCTCACCAGTCACAAAGGCGCCTACTGTCGCAAGGGCCATCAAAAATGATTCATCAAAAAGCTGTCGATGCTTAATTCCTAGCACGGCTTTTCTTACTACGCTATAGCCAACAATCATGTATGGAATCAAATAGAGTACAAACATAATCAATCTATTTGAAGACATTGCTGGAACAATATTGGAATGTTCAAATATTATTAAGATAACATAGAACACAAAAGCAATAATAATCTTCTGTAATGCTTTTTTTAGCTTACTTGACATTTCCATAATTAATCCTCCTCAATATGTTCTTTTCCTGTCGCAATGATTGTTTTTACATGATCATCTGCCAAAGAATAAATCATTGCTTTTCCTTCACGTCTAGACTTAATCAGCTTAGATGTCTTTAATAACTTAAGCTGATGAGAAATAGCAGACTGATTCATACCTAAATCTTTTGTTATTTCTCCAACGTTCTTTTCCCCTTCAAGAAGATCATATAAGATCTTGATTCTTGTAGAATCAGAAAACATTTTAAATAAATCAGCTAAATCACTAAGTTCATCTTCACTCATCTCATTAACTGCTAAATCATAATTTTCATATTTACTCATCGTGTATACCTCACTTGAATGTTTATTCATATGAATATTTTATCATATATTAATATGAATGCAAGAAAAACAACCTCTAATTTTAGAGGTTGTGTGCATTTAATGTATCCATCATCTGATCAAGTGCTTCTTCAAGCTCTTTTTTCTTTTCAATCTTAGGGTGTCTTAAAAGATGACCGCTCTTCATCACAAATGAAAGTGAAGATAAAGCTGAAAGATCTTCCAATGGATTTTCTTCCATTACGATAAGATCCGCATATTTTCCTGCTTCAATACTGCCGATCACATATTCTAGACCTAATTGTTTCGCATTGTTTAAAGTTGCCATGTACAATACATCCTGATTTGTCAAATCAAAGAAATGCTTGTGATAGGCAAGTTCTCTCCACATATTATAGTGTGTAACGCCTTCAAGCGAAGAGCCTGTTCCTATTCCTACTTCAATACGGTGTGCATTGCATGTTTCAATACAAGAGACCATCTGTTTAATGAGCTCATAGCCTTCATCCTTGAGGTCTTCTTGCATGTATTTACCAATCAATGGTGAAAAGATAGCCACTTCAAAAGTAGGATTCATCTGGAATCTATTGATATGGCTCTTGCTCATTGCTCCACCATATTCAATAGAGTCGGCACCATTGTTAAGGGCCATAGCTAAGGCATATGAACTATGGACCTGTACGGCAACGCTCATATGGTGATTATGGGCTTCTACGATTGTTGAGCGGATCAGTTCTTCATTATCGAGATCATCAATAAGAAGTGTTAAAAAATCTATTTTTTTATGACGATAGCTTCTTAGCTTTTTCATCATATCACTGTAGTTTTGTACAACATCAATTCTTTCATCAATAAGTGGATGAAAAGCTAACATCTTAGCACAAAGCATACGGGGACCTAACATCATCTGTGATTGAATCTTATCTCTTACTAGTACTTCACATGATTCACTATTTCCCATGACACGCATTGTGGTTACACCGCTTTCTAGATGCATACGCGCATAGTTCTCTGTTCTTTTTAAACGATAAGAATCAGATGGGAAAACCTTTTTTGCAAAAGAGAAAGCTTTGCCTTTCTTTAAAGTCCCACTATCATAAAGATGTGCATGTAAATCAATCAATCCTGGCATAACGTAGGCATGATGTAAATCAATAACAAGATAACCTTTTGTATCATAAGTATCCGGAACAATGGCTTCAATGCGCTCATCATTAGTAAGAATGATCATATTGCGCTGAGGCCGCATATCTCTTGTTCCATCAAGAATAGTTGCATTTATTAGTGCATATTTCATAATTATTTTCCTTTCTTATTCATTCACAAGAACATTACTATTATATCATAACTTCGTTTGTTATAGTTAATATCTATAAGATATCTCCAGAAATTCATATAATAACCATATTGAAATAATATTTACAACTATTATAATAATCAATAAAAAAAGGAGGGATCTAAGTGAAACACTATGATATCATAGGTAACTTTCTACTGCCTGAAAGCGTAAAGAAAGCTAACCTTTCCTATAAGAAAGGCATTATTTCCTATAATAAGCTAAAAGAAACACAGGACAATGCAATCAGAAACCTGATTATCAAACAGAAAGAATATGAGTTCCCTTTTATTTATGATGGACATTATCGAAGAGAAAACGTAACACTTGATTTTATTATTCCCTTTCTCCATGTCAACTATAATGAAGAAGGACTTTTTCTTAAAGGACCATTAACCTTTAAATCACATCCTCTTCTTGAAGAATTCAGATTCATTCACTCATTTGAAGATGAGAACAGTCATGCTAGAATCAGTATTCCTTCTCCTTCTACTTTTATTCATATCTTTAACAATAAAGAAAACATACTAAAATATTATGACTCCCTTGATGATTTCAATAATGATGTCATTTCTATTTATCGTTCATTTATTAAAGAAATATATCATGCGGGATGCCGTTATCTTCTTCTAGAAGAAGAAGCATTGGACTATTTAGAAGAAACTGTTCATATCAACAATGAGGTTATTGATAATCAGCCTCAAGATTTGATTTTTTCTACTCATATCCAAAAGAATCAGCTTGATTATGATAGCTACAATAAAATAGCTGCTTACCTGTTTACTCATGAACATGTTCACTCCTATTATATAGAATGTGATCATAAATCATCCTACCCGTTAACGTTCTTAAGTCATTTACCTAGCGATAAAGATGTAATCTTAAGACTGCTGGTAGCCAATACACCATTTATGGAAAATGAAGAAGAAATCATCGATCGTGTAATTGAAGCTTCACTGTATGTGCCATTGTCACATCTCTCTATTTCTACAAGGGGAGAATTTGATACATCAAGCCTGACTCTTTCTGAGTTTCAGCAATGGGAAAAGATACAGAAACTAAAAGATATCAGTGAGAAAATATGGCATACATAAAAACAGAGCTAAGCGCTCTGTTTTTCTTGTGCAATACATTTCAGCATTTCTCCAAAGAGAAGATATTCTTCAATATTATCGAGTTTCTTTATTTTTGGAATATAGTGTCTTGGTACATAATCTTCAAGTTTTTTCACTACATCTTCTACATTCACAACATTTGAACAATAGAAAGCTAATACCTCTGGAGAGAAAGTCAGAATAGAAAGAAGGAAATGCTTTGTGACAATATCCAAACATCCTTCTTCACTTAGAATCTGTTCACGAGGATCTTTCTCATAGATAAATGGCAGCTGATGAAGATCTCCTGCTACATCCATATGACCATTCATGATCTTTCCATCATTGATATTTCCCATACCTGCTACATAGGAAGATTTAGGCAGATACAAAAATGACAATGATTTATAGTCCTGCAGTTCATATAAAGTCATTGCGATCGCTTCGCTAGCTTTATCTAAATGAATATTCATATACGGATATTTTTCTTTAAAATGAGCAATAATATCAACATTAAACAATTGATCTTTTTCTAAAGTCAAATGTCCTTGATCTATTATTCCCGGTGTGGCAATGCCCACCTTTTTTAAGTGTGGATAGGAAACAAGCATAAGGTCGATAAGATCATCTAGATCATCAATACAGAGTTTCTGTTTAATAATTTGTCCATGTTCCAATACACTTGAATGTTTGTAGACACGATAGAGGATCCTTGTACTTCTTGTCGTCTTAAAAATACCGATGGATAAAATATCCTCATCATAATCTACAGACAATTGTAATGCTTTAGGGAAATCTACTACTTCCTGAGCAAGCAGTGAATCACCAACAAGCTTCAGTGCGCCTCTGACATCGTATTTTGCAAATACCTGAGAAGGAACAGTGACCACGGGAATTTGATGGAAGATGGACTGTACTTTAGGCTGCTGATATCCAATCTGGGGTGCAAGAAGAATAATATCGCAGTTTCTTCCTACGGCTGTCAATTCATTATAAGGGACAGCTTCAAAATGATAATCCATACACAATGTAGTCGCTGCCTGATTTAATTCCTGTGCAAAAAAGCCCGTTGTCAGTCCACTTGTACAAGATAAAAGAACCTGAACTATTTTTGTATTTTCAGCTGTAGCCATAGCATCAATAAGCTCATTAAACAAAGAAGAGGCATGTCCTAAGGTCTGCATCTGAAAATGAAGATAAAAATCAATATGATCATTTTTCTTATTGGTTACAGACAACTCAATGACATTCCCCTGAAAAACTACTTTACCGATGGCTCCTACACCATCAAGAACAATTGTCTTTTCATCAACTTCTTTTATATTATACTGTTCACTCTTTTGACCTAGTATCCAAGATCTATAGACTTTAACATAGATTTCTCTTAAAAAATCGTCCATAAAACGTTTCACCTCATCCTTATTTTACCACTTTTTAATAGTTTTGGTAGCCTTTTCAAAAAAGCAGTGACATTAGTCACTGCTAGGCATTTTCAAACTGTGATTCGTATAATTCACTATAGAATCCTCTTTGTTTTAATAGTGTATCATGATTACCAATTTCTACGATATCGCCATCTTTCATGACAATGATCGTATTGGCATCTCTAATTGTAGAAAGACGATGTGCAATAATAAACGATGTTCTTCCTTCCATCAGTTTATCCATACCATTTTGAATAAGTAATTCTGTTCTCGTATCAACGGATGAGGTTGCTTCATCAAGAATCAGAATCTTAGGATTTTTAATAAAAGCTCTAGCAATTGTCAGCAATTGTTTTTGTCCTGCTGAAATATTGCTTGATTCTTCATTGATTACAGTATCCATTCCTTCAGGCAATGTCTGAATAAAATGGTGAGCATAAGCATTCTGGCAGGCTTCTTCTATTTCATCGTCACTTGCATCCAAGGCTCCATACTTAAGATTGTCCTTGATTGTTCCATTAAAGAGCCATGTATCCTGAAGGACCATTCCAAATAGACTACGAAGATCGCTTCTTTTCATTTTGGTAATATCTACTCCATCTATTAAGATAGAACCTTTATTGAGTTCATAGAATCTCATCAACAGTTTAATAATAGTAGACTTGCCTGCTCCTGTTGGACCAACGATAGCAACTTTCTGTCCTGCATGTACATGAAGATTGAAATCATTGATGATGATCTTATCTTCATTGTATCCAAATTGCACATGATCAAATGTAACTGCTCCATTCATCTTAGCTACATCTTCACTTGAAACTTCAGCTTCTTCAAGATCAAGCTCTTTCTCTTCAAGGAACTCAAAGACACGTTCACTCGCTGCACCAGCAGACTGTAGAAGATTAAGAACCTGAGCCAACTGAGAGATAGGCTGATTGAAGTTTCTTACATAAGTCACAAAGGCCTGAATATCACCGATGGTAATAATCTTTCCCGTAGCAAGATAACCACCTACAATACACACTGCCACATAGCCTAAGTTCCCTACAAATTGAGAGATCGGCATCATAAGTGAACCAAAGAACTGTGATTTCCACGCTGATTCATACAATGACGCATTGTACGTATTGAATTTATCAATAGCCTCTTCTTCTCCATTAAAAGCCTTTACGACAAGATGTCCACCATATACTTCTTCAATATGTCCATCTACATCCCCTAAAGCAGTTTGCTGCTGAGAAAAGTACTTCTGGGATTTTTTCATCAGTAAAGCTATTAATGTTAATGATAAAGGAAGTATCAACAAGGCAATAAGTGTCATCTGCCATGAGATAGAAAGCATCATAATAAGTATTCCTGCCACTGTAGTAAAAGAGGTAATCATCTGTGATAAAGACTGATTCAATGATTGCGCAATTGTATCAATATCATTGGTTACACGAGAAAGAATATCCCCACTAGCATGTTTATCAAAATAAGATAATGGAAGTCTATTCATCTTTTCAGAAAGATCTTTACGTAAAGAATACGCAACCTCCTGTGAAACACCTGAGACAATCCAACCTTGAATATAGCTAAAGAAAGCACTAATAAAATAAAGAACAATCAATATAATAGCAATATGAAGAATATACTTAAAATCAATTCCTCCTGTATTATTGACTTTAGCCATTACCCCTTGTGCTAGCTTATCTGTTGCTTTAGCAAGAACCTTTGGTCCTACAATAGAGAAAATTGTGGACCCTACCGCAAAGATAGTAACGATAATCAAACGTAAGGCATAAGGACGAACATATTTCAACAGTGAACCCATTGCCTTTTTTAAATCATTGGCTTTATCTGTAGGCCCTTGAATTTTTCCTGGTCTAGGCATGAGTCAGTTCCTCCTTTGTTAACTGTGATTGAGCGATTTCCTGATAAATTTGACAAGTTGAAAGCAGCTGTTCATGCGTACCTTTTCCAACAATGCGTCCTTCATCAAGAACGATGATCTGATCCGCATGCATGATTGAAGCAATACGTTGACCAACAATCAATACAGTCGTCTGCTTCTTATCACAAAGTGTCTTTAATTCTTTTCTTAATGCAGCATCTGTCTTGAAATCAAGAGCACTAAATGAATCATCAAAGATAAGAATATCCGGATCTTTAGCTAGTGCACGAGCGATGGATAAACGTTGTTTCTGTCCACCAGAAACATTCTGTCCACCCTGTGAAATAGGATGATCTAATCCATCTTCAAATTTGTTTACAAACTCATCTGCCTGAGCAATGCGAAGATATTCTTTTAGCTCATCATCAGTCGCTTCATTTGTACCAAATGTTAAATTGGAACGAATTGTTCCTGAGAATAACAATCCCTTCTGTGGTACCATTCCGATGCTTTCTCTTAACTCATACAATGATGTATCTCGAACATCCACCCCATTCACTTTTACCTGTCCACTTGTTACATCATAGAAACGAGGAATCAAATTAATTAATGTCGATTTACCTGACCCCGTTGATCCAATAAAAGCTGTCGTCTTGCCTGGATGTGCCACAAATGAAATATCATTTAACACGGGTGCATCAGCACCTGGGTATGAGAATGAGACATGATTGAATGAGATGACACCTTTTTCTTCTTTATTAAAGTCTTTCACTTCACTTGCCTCTTTAATCTGACAATCCGTATGCAATACTTCCGCAATACGTGAAGCTGAAATAGAAGCTCTTGGCACAATGATCGCAATAACTGCAATCATCAAGAAGCCCATAATGACCATAATGCTATACTGAAGGAAAGCCATCATATCACCAATGGCAATATTACCAAGGTCAATCTGTTTTGCACCAACGTAGATAATGACAACTGAGACAGCGTTCATTAAAAACATCATGATCGGCATCAATGATGACATCATTCTATTAACAAAAAGATTGATTTTCATTAAATCCTTATTTGATTCATCAAAACGACGTTCTGCTTCTTTCTCATTGCCAAAAGCACGGATCACAAGAACACCGCTGAGATTCTCTCTCATACGTAAGTTAAGACGATCAATCAGGGATTGAATGATCTTGAACTTAGGCATCGCAATCATAAATGTAACCAAGAGAATCACAAAGATAATCACAATGACAATCGCAATTACCCAAGTCATAGAAGCAGACCCTTCAATTGCTCTTAAAAGTGCCCCAATACCTAAAACTGGAGCATAACAGATCATACGCACAAACATCGTAATAACTGACTGTATCTGCGTAATATCATTTGTACTTCTTGTGATAAGTGAAGCTGTAGAAAACTGATTCATCTCTTCTTGAGAAAAGCTTTCTACCTTCTTAAATAAAGCCACACGCAAATCTCTTGCGATCTTGCTGGCAAGTAGTGACGCAAAAAGTGCTGAGACAATGGATGCCACCGCTCCAGCCAATGCCACCATCAGCATGCGCACCCCAGCATTTTTAATATAGCTGTTTTGTACTTGGTCCGTGTCCCCACCTAATTTCTTATATTCATTCTTAACCGCACTTCCTGCCGCAATATTGAGATTGGTTTCTCCCATATTCTCAATTTGTGTCTCAATAGCTGAATAGATTTCTTTTTGTTTTGAAGAAGGCATCTGCTTAACAAAGAATAAAGCATTTCCTTCTTTTAGTGCTTTCTTCATTAAAGAAGACTGTTCTTTTTCTCCATTAGCTGTAAGATAAGTGATCTGTTTTTCAGCCATTTCTTTAAATGACTTAAACTGTTCACTATTCATATTGGCATGTGTAAGCATATTTACAACAATAATACGCTTAGATAATGAATCGCTTAATTCATCCTGATCTACATCTTCTTTTAAAACATAGACATCCTCTTTAATATTCTTAAAACGATCCTTTACATCTTCACTAAGATCTTTCTTATTCGTTAAAGTATAAGATGTCTTAATAAGCTTCTGATCTTTTGACGAAGAGACATCAAGCAAAGCATCATAGCTTTCTTTGCTTAATACTTCCGCTACCCCATTCACAAAACCACCTGATTGAATCCCATTTGATACAATGTTGCTCATCGCATCAGGAAGCGCTAATTCTGTAGCGACCTGCCCAAAGATGAAGAGTATCGCTAGTACAAATAGGTACCAGTATTTCATCATGTATTTACGTAATTTCCACATCTACTCTTCCTCCTGTAGATTTTGAGTGATTATATCCGCAATACGAATAAAGTGTTCGTAATCTTCAACTGTTAATGAATTGATCATCTTTCTTGTTAATCCATCAATAGCTAAAGCGGCCTTTTCTAATTCCATTAATCCCTGTTCAGTGATCTCTAATGTATATTTACGATGATCACTGCTAGAAAGACTGCGCTTAATATATCCAGCTTCTTCAAGTCTTTTGATTCTGACTGAAAGTGTCGCATTGCTTATATGCATCTGTTTCGCAATTTCACTTTGTGTCAGTTTTCCTTCTTCTATCATATGCAATAAGAAACACTGTTCTTTTGTAACATGCACATTCTTTGTAGCTTCCTGGCATTGCTTATGAAACAGTTTCTTAATCAAGAACACCTTTCCCATCACACTTTTAAAATATTCATTTTCAAAAATGATATCTTCCATAGCGCCCTCCTTTTAGTTAACGTACTAACTATTATAGTTAGCCCACTAACAAAACACAAGAAAAAAGTAGAAATATTCATTTCTACTTTTCATATGTGATATACATATTGTTGGCATGAATGACTTCATCATAGTCTTTATAATGAAGTATATTCTCAATTTCAGATGTGTTGAAGCCTTTGATCAAGCGGATTTCATCGCTTGCATAATTGACAACACCTTTTCCGATTGTCTTTTTGTTTTCATCGATAATATTGACAACCTGTCCTAAAAGGAACTGTCCTTCTACATCAATGATTCCTGATGGCAAGAGGCTGACATGTTTTCTTACAAGAGCTTTCTTGCATCCTTCATCAACAATGATTGAACCTTTTGCATTAGAACGATAAACAAGCCAATGTTCTCTGGCATTAAGATTTTTTCCACCATTGCCATTGAACCATGTTCCTTCATCTTTTAAGGCATTAAGAATGCTGTTGGCTTTTTCACCATTGACAATGCACATATGACTACCATAATCATTGACCATACGTGCTGCTTTAAGTTTTGTGGCCATACCACCTGTTCCTAGATTAGAAGATGTATCACCAGCATAACGCATGACTTCCTTGGTAATCTTTGGCACATAGCTTATAAGTGTCGCATTTTTATCTATTTTTGGATTAGCTGTATATAAACCATCAATATCACTTACTAAAATAAGCAGTTCTGCTTCAATGACTGGGACAAGCAATGATGCAAGAGTATCATTGTCTCCAAATTTGATTTCTTCTACAGCCAAGGCATCATTTTCATTGATGATAGGTACTACATCATAATCAAGCAAGGCATTGATTGTATAGTTTAAATTATTTAATCTCTTACGGTCATCAAAGTCATCGTGATTAAGTAAAATCTGTGAACACTTCATATCAAAGATTTTGAAGAACTCTTCATAGATTTCCATAAGCTTAGCCTGTCCAATGGCAGCTAAAGCCTGCTTTTGTGGCAATGTGGTAGGCTTGCTTTCTAGTCCAAGCTTTCCCATACCTGCGGCGATTGCACCAGAAGAAACGAGTACTACTGTGTAGCCCTGTCTTTTTAATGTAGCAATCTGACTGATAATTTTTAAGATTTTTTCTTTATTGATTTTACCATTTGTATCACAAAGTGAAGTTGATCCTACTTTAATGATAATTCTATGGATATCCTTTATATTTCTTTTCATGTGATCTCCCTCATTGGCATTATTATAATGAATTTTTGCTCATAAGAAAAGCACATTATGAAATGTGCTTACATAACCATATATAAATATCTTCATCGCTTTCTTCATGTTCAAGATCATTAAAGATTTCATGTCTTCCATGTCGATAAAGTTTCATCTTGACATCCTTGAATCCCGCCTGTCGATATATCATATATAAAGCTGTAACTCCTTTACCATATTGTCCAACTGGATCATTGGCTCCGCTGATAAGCAATATTGGCAATGTTTTAGGAATCTGTTTAATTGTCTTTTTCTTTTGAATAAGCTGTATCAACGAGAAGAGATTGTAGTATCCATTTAATGTAAATGTATAAGATGTCATTGGATCATTCTCATACTTCATGACTTCCTCTTCATTATTGGATAGCCAATCATGCTTAGTAGCAGGATAAGCAATATGACTGTTGTAATTCTTAAAGCTTAAGGCTTCCACCTGCGCACTGCGATACTGCCATCCCTTAACTAATGCCATTGATTGACATAACCTCTTTCCAGTAGAAAGAAGCGCAGAAGGAGTCAGTCCAGTTCCCATTAATATACATCCTGCAAGACCTTCTTTATGACGAGCAATATAGAGTCGCATCAGAAATGATCCCATGGAATGTCCCATCATGAAATACGGTACATCGGGATATTTTTTCTTGATGGATGTTCTTAATTTATGGAGATCCTCAACCACATATTCATAGCCTTTGGTATTTGGAAAAGATCCCCATTCACTTTCATCAAGGACAGAAAGACCATGACCCAAATGATCATTGCCGACCACATAGATGCCACGCTGACACAAATATGTTGCTAAACGATCATAACGATCAATATGATCAATCATGCCATGAGCAATCTGAAGAACAGCCTTGACTTCACTTGGAATCCACTCTATTGCGTGAATAAAATGAAGATGATCACTTGATTGGAAATAAAATTCATTTTTTATCATATTTGCACCCTCTTTATCACTATTATATCTAAAATAATGATTTTCATAAAGAAGAAAAAATCCTAGATATCTCTAGGACTTTTCATTATCTTCTGATTGTCTTCTTTTCTACTTCAGTATTTAATAATGAAACAAATTCATCAAATGAAACTGTTGTCTGTTTCTGTTCACCATGTAAACGATAAGTTACAGTTCCTTCATCTCTTTCACTATTACCTAATACTAATTCATAAGGAATCTTATGAATCTGTGCTTCTCTGATTCTGTATCCAAGTTTTTCATCTCTGTTATCTAACTCAGTTCGGAATCCTGCTTTTCTTAATTTAGCAACAACTTCTTTGGCATATTCTTCATGATATTTATTATTAACAGGAAGAACAACAACCTGTTTAGGTGCTAGCCATAATGGGAAGTTACCTTTTGTTTCTTCAAGTAAGAAGGCTACGAAACGATCCAATGATCCAAGAATAGCTCTATGGATAACGACCGGTCTTACCTTATCTCCGTTTTCATCAACATATGTTAATTCGAAACGTTCTGGTAACTGATAATCCAACTGAATTGTAGATAAAGTTACATCATGACCGATTGCAGATTTAACCTGTACATCTAGCTTAGGACCATAGAATGCGGCTTCACCTTTTGCTTCATAGTATTTAACGCCCATTTCGTTAAGAACATCTCTTAACTGAGATTCAGATTTTTCCCATAATTCATCATTACCAAAATATTTTTCTGTATCGTCTGGATCTCTTAAGCTTAGTCTGAATTCATAATCTTCAAAACCAAAGTCTTTGTAGACATCCAAGATCAATTCTGCAACGCTCTTGAATTCCTGTGCAATCTGATCTGGACGACAGAAGATATGTGAATCGTTCTGTGTAAAGGCTCTTGCTCTTTCAAGACCAGTCAATGCGCCAGAAGCTTCGAAACGGAAATCATTAGCGATTTCAGCGATACGTACTGGAAGATCTCTATATGAATGTAATGACTGTTTGTACATTACCATATGATGTGGACAGTTCATTGGTCTTAAGACATAAGCTTCATCATCCATCTTCATTGCTGGGAACATATCATCTTTATAATGATCCCAATGTCCTGATGTCTTATAAAGCTTAACGTTACCAAGTGAAGGTGTCATTACATGTTCATAACCTAATGCTAATTCTTTATTCATGATGTAATCAGATAATAATCTTCTTACAGTAAATCCATTTGGCATCCACATAGGTAATCCTCTACCTACTAGATCATGAATCATGTAGATTCCTAATTCTCTACCTAATTTTCTGTGATCTCTTGCTTTTGCATCTTCAAGATACTGAAGATGTTCTTCAAGTTCTTCTTTAGTAGGGAAACATACACCATAGATTCTCTGAAGAACCTTGTTGTTCTTATCTCCTTTCCAATAAGCACCTGAATGCTTGATTAATTTGAAGTTACGGCACTGTTTTACGGTATCTACATGAGGACCACGACATAAGTCAGTGAAGTCTCCTTGTGAATATGTAGAGATGATTGTACCATCTTCAAAGTTGTTGATAAGATCTACTTTATATTCATCATCCTTGAATTCTTCAAGGGCTTCTTCCTTAGAGATTTCATGACGAACAATTCTCTTTCCATCTTTAGCAATCTTTTTCATTTCTTTTTCAATCTTAGGAAGATCTTCATCGGTGATAGTATCATCTCCTAGATCGATATCATAGTAGAATCCTTCTTCTACAACTGGCCCAACCCAGAATTTAGCATGAGGCCATAAATGTTTCACTGCCTGTGCTAAAACGTGAGCACATGAATGATTCAATGTGTTAAGTTCTTTTTCATTTAAGAAATCTCTCATTGTTTTCTCTCCTTCTTCTAATAAAAAGAGCCTTCATCCCAAAGGACGAAGACTCGTGGTACCACCTTTATTCGTTATCCTACGATAACCTCTAGACTCTTAACGCGAGAAACGGCAATCTCTTTCGAGCGCAGCTCATAGGGAGTACCCCTATAAAGACCATAAAGACTTTCACCAGCCGTCTTCTCTCTACAATAGCGTTTCATAAGGACATATCCTATATCTTTGCTTTTAACAAGCTTCATTGTACAATACTCTTTTATTTTGTCAATATGAAATTGAAGATGTTAAGCAAAAACAAGTAAAAACTTGATAATACAATCAATAAAGAAGAATACGACCAGACACTCTGAAATAGTCAAGAAAGCTGGATAGCATTCAAAGAATTTCTTTAGCTGAGGTTCTATGACATATAGAAGAAATAATCCCATAAGACCCCATAATATTGAAAATATAATATTAATACGGCTTCCCGTACTTAATGGCATAATGGAATAATCCCATAACAAGCGATGGGTAAATCTTTCAAAGAATACGGAAGTCACCCATTCAAGAATGGTTGCGCCAGCAAATAGACGGATAAATGAATCAGCAACATTCTTTCCTTCACAAAGATGAATGGCTAATGTGATCCCTAGCCCATAAATTGGGCACCAAGGACCATTTAAAAAACCAGGTATAACCAGATAGCCACTGTATAGTGAACGGAATATTGTTTCAATAACCCATCCGCCAATACTGCCGAATGTGAATAGGAATAAGTTATATTTTACATTTTTAATTGTTTTATCAATAAACAATTCTCTTAATGATTGAAGTACTGTATTCATTAAACCCCCTCTTCCCACTTTTATTTAATATACCATACAATACTTATAAAATATAGAGGTTTTTTCATAATAAAACTAAAAAGAAAAGGATACCCTTTCGAGTATCCTTTCAAGAAATCAGCGTCTATTATTTTACTGTGATTAATTCTAAGTAGTTAGTCTGTCCGACAACACCTGGAGTACCACCAGTTACTAATACTTTTTCACCAGCAGCGATTCCGTTTTCTTTTGCTACAACGTTAGCTAAGTTTACTAAACCTTCTTTAGATTTCATTTCATTTACTAATACAGGTTTAACGCCCCAAGAAATTGCTAATTTTCGAACTGTTTTTTCATAAGGAGTAGCGGCAATGATTGGGCATTCTGGTTTGTATCTTGACATACGATTTGCAGTTCCACCTGTTTCAGTGAATGCGATGATAGCTGATACGTTGAAGTTTGTAGCGATCTGAGCTACTGACATACAGATTGCTTCTGAAGTATTGTCATCAGAAGTTCTGATTGCACGTCTTAATAAATGACCATAATCTAACTGAGATTCAGCTTTTAAAGCGATCTTGTTCATAGTCATAACTGCTTCTTCAGGATATTTACCCTGTGCAGATTCACCAGATAACATGATTGCATCTGTACCATCATAGATTGCGTTAGCAACGTCAGATACTTCTGCTCTTGTTGGTCTTGGGTTTTCCTGCATAGATTCTAACATCTGAGTTGCAGTGATAACTGGTTTACCAGCAGCATTACACATTTTGATTAACTTCTTCTGGATACCTGGAACGTCTTCAGCTGGAACTTCAACACCTAAGTCTCCACGAGCAACCATGATACCATCAGATACTTCTACGATTTCAGCTAAGTTTTCAACTGCTTCTACAGATTCAATCTTAGAGAAAATCTTGATATCTGGTTTACCACATTCACATAATAATTTCTTGATATCTAATACATCCTGAGGTCTTCTTACGAAAGAAGCTGCGATGTAATCAACGTTCTGTTCACAACCGAACTTGATATCTGATTTATCTTTTTCTGATAAGAAATCGAATGCTAAGATAGCACCTGGTACGTTGATACCACGAGTGTTCTTAACTCTACCATCGTTAGCAGCAACTGTATAGATTTCGTTACCTTCTACATGGTCAACTAATAATGCAACCTGACCATCGTTTACTAAGATAAATCCACCAGGTTTAACATCTTTGTATAATTCTTTGTAAGAAACTGTGAAACGATCAGCAGTACCTACGATTTCTTCTGGAGTGATTACTGAAACCTGACCTTTTTTGAATTCAGTAAATCCACCTTCGAAAGCACCTGTTCTGATTTCAGGACCTTTTGTATCAAGCATGATTGCTACATTAGTTCCTAATTCTTTGTTTACGTTTCTTAACTTGTTCATCTTAGCTGTATGTTCATCATAATCGCCGTGTGAGAAGTTACAACGCATTACGTTCATACCTGCTTTGATTAATTTTTTAAGCATTTCTTCACTGTCTGAAGCTGGACCAATTGTACAAACAATTTTAGTCTTTTTCATTTTATCTCTTGCCATTTTTAATCTCCTCTTTTACTTCGTGAAAATTTACGTATTTCTCGAGACTTTTCATCTCTCGACATGTATCTTAACAAACAAGAACAAAAAAAACAAGAGGTAATAAAGATGTGAACGTTTTCAATTCAATCTTTTTACCTCCTGTTCATATTAACGTAATTTTAAAACGTCATCATACATTCCCTGAGGAACCTGTCTCTTATGTTCAAACAATGTTAAAATTGGTTCAGATTCAATTTCTTCACCATGCTGAACAACGCAAAGACCACCTTTTCCTTCTTCAAGAAGTTCAACGGCCTTAATACCCATACGTGAAGCTAAAACTCTATCACGTGCAGATGGTCTACCACCACGCTGCATATGTCCTAAGACGTTAGCACGAGTTTCGAATCCAGTAGCTTCTTCTACATGTTTAGCTAATTCATGAACATCAGTAATATGTTCAGTGATAACTACGATCGCATGTTTCTTATCTGAAGCTTTAGATAATCTTAACTGTTCAATAATTTTCTGTTCATCAAATCCAGTATGATTAGTTACGATAATTTCAGCACCTGCAGCTAAACCAGCGTTTACAGCTAAGTCACCACAAGTTCTACCCATTACTTCAAGAATAGTACATCTCTGATGAGATCCAGAAGTATCTCTTAATTTATCTAATGCATCAACGATAGTGTTTAATGCAGTATCAAATCCGATTGTGTAATCAGTATCTGGAATATCATTATCAATTGTTCCAGGAATACCGATACAGTTAACACCCATCTTTGTTAACTCTAAAGCACCATGGTAACTTCCATCTCCACCGATGACTACCAATGCTTCCAATCCGATTTTCTTCATCTGTTCGATAGCTTCTTCTCTGATCTTTGGATCTGCGAATTCAGGGAATCTTGCAGATTTAAGCATAGTACCACCAACATTGATGATATTACGAGTTGAATGTCTATTGAACTTATAGAACTGACCTTCATGAAGACCTTTGAAGCCTAACATGACACCATAAACATCGATACCTTTATTTAAACAAGTTCTTGCAACCGCTCTAACAGCAGCGTTCATTCCAGGAGCATCTCCGCCAGATGTTAAAACGCCAATACTCTTTACCATTTCTTTCTTCACCTCTCATTAGTTTTTTCTATGGACATTTTAGCACATTTCTTACTCACTAAACAATAATTAATATTGAATGTTTCATAATGATTTTAATGAACTTTATCAAAAAAAGAAAAGAAACGAAAAAATCAGTGTTTTTTCATTTCTCCTATTTCATCTTATAAAAAACATATTATTTCTTGTGAGATTCTAAAGAAAGCTGTGTACAAAGAGACTTGATCTTAAGGGCAATCTTTTGGGCACGAATCTTTTCTGTCTTATCATTTTTTCTTAATAAATAAACATCTTTTAATTCATCGATGGTATACATGCTTGTCACAAATGTTGGAAGATGATTAATATCACGATAAGAAAGAATAGTTAGCAGAACTTCATCACGTGACCATGAAGTCACATTCTCTTCTCCAAGTCCATCGAGAAGAAGATAGGGAATATTTAGAATATGACTCAAGAATGAATCATCGCTGTAGTTTCCAAAGTGTGTCTTCATATCCAGAAGGAATGTCGGAAAATGACAGATGCCAACATCCTTTCCTGTTCTTGCCAGTTTATTCATAAGTCCTGCCATCAGCACGGTCTTGCCAGTTCCACTTTCTCCATAAAGATAGAGTCCCTTTTCACTTGGGGCCATCACATAGGCAAGAATAGATTTCAATGCAGCTTTATTGTTATTGGATAACTCTGTTGCTCTTAATGCATATTGATTATTAGATAAATCAGTCAAGGCTAAAGAAGAGGAGACATTATTGTAAAGGAAATGAGAAAGAATATGGGATTCCTGTTCTTTCATCTTGCCGTATTTACAATATTTAAGGGGCATATCAAATACACCATTTTCATAAGTCAAAACACGGCAAAGTCCCTTTGAGACTTTAGGACATGACTCAAGAGAAGTACATGATTCACACTGATCACGGTCTTCCTTGTAGTCGATCAGTTCTGCCCAATAGTCACCAAGCTTCTCCATTGAAAGATGATACTTATTTGCAAAATCCTTGATCGTAGGATCTTTCAATAGCTCATAAAGCGATTCTTCTTTTCTTTTTTGAATATCAGACTGAAGTTTTAATGTCTTTGATACTTGAATCATATATTAAATACCTTTCACTTTCTGCAGCATTGCAACGAGATCATCATTATCTAAAGGATCACTTATCACTTCTTCATTTGTGATTTCTTCTTTCTTTTCTTCCTCTTCTTCCTGTTTCCCTTTTCTAATACGCATTGCCTGTTCATAAGCCTGTTTTACTGTATGAATACGACGACGTGCCCATGAGGCACCAATTGTTTCGCAGTAGGAACGAGGTAGCTTATTGTTATTGATTCCCATGACAAGTTCAATTAACACATTCACGACCCCAGGATTAAGACCTAGCTCTACCATTAGTGTTTCAGCGATAGAAAGATCATGGAGAACTGGTTTACCGCCACCTTGCTTACGTTTCAATAACTCATAAGGACTGATTGTTTCAAGGTAAAGAAGATGCTGATCTAAAGCTGAATGAGAATGAGAATTCATCTTAAACTGATCAGGCTGTGTACGATAGATTTCCTTAAGTGTAGAGAAGCTATTCATCTTGTAGACATTCTTAGCCTTCTCTCTTAATAGACGTGTATCAATTTCCTGATTGTGATAAGACTCTCTTACTACTGATGCTAATGTCAATGCATCAAGACTATAGATAATGGCCAACTGTTTAATAAGATCTTCATGAGCTGCAATCTTCTTATGGGGAATACCATAATCTCTAAGTGATTCATAGAATAATGATAAATCATACTCAACATGGAATTCTTCATAGCTTTCTTCATCTACATCTTTAAAGCTTAAAGCTCTAGCATTAGAAAGATCTACACTGTAGACATCAGTAAAACGTGAAGAGATATCTTCATAGTCATTTCTGTTTTCATGTGATGATTTAAAATAATGAATAGTAATATTCAATTGTTCTTCACCAAGCGTATGTCTTAATGCCTGCACTAGCACCTGATTGTGAAGAAACTTATTTAATGACAATGGATGCTGAACAACATAAAGATAGATTGTCTTTTCTTCCGATTGTCTAAAAGTACGAAGCAATCCAATTCCTTCTAGCATCTTGCAGGCATTTTCTAATTGATCTAATGAAATATTCAAATACGATGTAAGACGCGATAACCCACAGTAATGATGAAAGTGAGTCATTCTTTTAGATTCTTCATATAAAAAATGATAAACACTGTATGCTCTTTGTCCAATGAGAGGCAAATACAGATAGGAAAGAATATCTCTTTGACGTTCATCAATAGGATATGTTCTTTCACATATATAAAGATCTGTCTTAAAAAGCATGTTTAACCTCCCTTATGACATCATCCACCTGCTTGTAGAGTTCTTCAAGATTCCCATCATTATGGATGATATAATCTGCCCTTTTTTCCTTTTCAGCCAAGGACATCTGACTCATGATGCGCGCATGCGCTTCTTCTTTAGAAAAATGATTTCTTTTCATGAGTCTTTTAAGCTGTATTTCATAGGAACATGACACAACAATAATGAAATCACATAAGATATCATACTGCTTTTCAAAAAGCAGTGGTACATCCAAGATGACTTCTTCATGTTTTTCAATTTCCTTTTCTATCTCTTCTCTAACATACGGAAGAACATAGGATTCTAAAATGTCTTTTTCTTTTTGATCATGAAAAACAATCTTTCCTAATGCTCTCCTGTTGATTTCTCCTTCTTCTACAACCGAAGGAAAATGAGCACATACTAATTCATAAGGCTTCTTTCCTTTCATCAATGCATCATGAGCAATCATATCAGCATCGACAATAAAATAGCCTTTCTTCTTAAGATAAGAAGAAACAGTGCTCTTCCCTGTCGCAATCCCACCAGTCAATCCAATTACTTTAGTCATCAAATGTATCCCTGATGCTTTCTATCACCTTAATGACATCAATAGAATCCTGATGTGTCATATAAGGAGATTCAATTTCAATATAGGCAATAGCTTGATGGACGGCCTTGATTTCAGGATAAAAATCATCCGGTGCTTTCGCAATGCAGGTCATTGATTCCCCATCATCGGTATCAATGACAGCTTCCATTGGACGATAGAACGGTGACATGGTAATAGTCCCTCTTGTCCCCTTGATGATCATATCTCTTCTTTCTGGTGCATCAATACTGCAAGAGAAAGAAGCCGTTGTCCCATTTTCAAATGTGATTTCTACTTCATCATGAACATCAACACCATGTTCTTTTCTCACCTTTGATGAAATAGAAGAAATTGGTGAGTGAATATAATCTAAAATACTTGCGACACAGTATGTTCCAGTATCATAAAGTGCCCCACCTTGACTTTGATCAAAGAGATAATGATCAGGATGATAGTTCACCTTTGAATTAAAGTGATTAGAAATATGTACAATATCACCAATGATACCTTTTTCTATTTCTTTATGTAGAATATGGGTCAAAGGCATAAATCTTGTCTTCATGGCTTCCATGAAGAACAGATGATGATCCTTGGCATACTTCGCTACTTCTTCCATCTCCTTGGAACTAAGCATCGCTGGCTTTTCACAAAGAACACATTTATTGTGTTCAAGAGCTTTCATGCTCCAATGATAATGAGAGCCGTGAGGCAATGCGATATAGACCACATCTACTTCTGGATCTTGAAGGAGTTCATCATAAGAATCATATAGCTTACAAGGATTATATTTCATGAAATCCTTTCTTTTTTCTTCACTATGACTCGCTCCAGCATAAAACTGTGCTTCTTCAAAATGAGAAAGACTTTCCACAAATCTATGAGCAATGCGTCCTAAACCTAATACACCCCACTGTAACATATCAATATCTCCTTTTCTGGCAGACGGGACAATAATATGTGCCACGTCCTCCTAACATTATTTTCTTTATTTCCCCATGACATTTCTTACATGTTTTTTGCATATGTACATCTAGCTGTACTTGAAATAAGCCATGGATGCCATTGGCATCAAATGAATGAATTGTCGTGCCGCCTTGTCTGATGGCTTCACTTAATACTTCATCACCAATAGAGATAAGCTGTGCCACTCTTTTCTTAGAAAGACGCTTTCCTCTTGTACGAGGATCCATGCCCATTCTAAAGCATATTTCATTCGCGTAGATATTGCCTATTCCTACAAAAATATGCTGATCTAGTAAAAGCGTCTTAATTGGCAATGCACTTCTATGAAGCTTGTCATAGACATCTTCTACATGTGCATCATGAGGATCTACTCCTAGCTTATTAAATGGCGGATAAGAAAGATAATGTAATTTATCGCATAGTTTCATACGACCAAATTTTCTTGTATCATTGTATCTTAATTCACGGCCATCATTTAAATAAAACACGACGTGATCATGTTTATCTAATGGAGATCCCTGTGGTTTTATATTAAACTTTCCTTCCATTCTAAGATGGGATATAAAGGCGTAATCATCCAGAATGAAAATCAGATATTTGCCAAAACGATCGATGTCTCTAATATGCTGATCTTTTAAGACTCCTTTAAAGAGTGTTGTATCATCTTCTATTATCTTATCATAGAAAACATCCACCGATGTGATTTTTGCATCTAAGATAAAATGCTTCAATGTACGTCTGACTGTTTCTACTTCTGGTCCTTCAGGCATTTTATCACCTACTTAAGATCACACCAGTTATCAGCGTAATTGCCATCTACCTTTAATGGGACATCAAGTGTAAAGCATGTTTCCATTGCTTCTCTTACTACTTTTGTAAATTCTTCAACTTCTTCTTTATAGACATCAAAGATCAATTCATCGTGTACCTGAAGAATAATCTTAGATTTAAAATGATGCTTCTTGATTTCCTGATCTACCTTGATCATCGCAAGTTTCATGATATCAGCACCAGATCCTTGAATTGGCGCATTCATCGCAAAACGTTTCGCCTGTTCTCTTACCATGTAGTTTTTATCATGAATAGTTGGAATATAACGTTTTCTATTTAATACAGTAGAAACATATCCATCCTGTTCACAGTTCTTCACGATATTTTCCATATAGTCCTTGATTTCAGGATATGTCTCATAATACTTCGCAATAAATGCTCTTGCATCAGATAATGACATACCGATATCTTTAGCTAATCTGAATTCAGTCATACCATAGATAATACCGAAGTTGACCGCTTTAGCCTGTCTTCTCATATTGCTTGTGACTTCTTCATCAGCTACCCCAAAGACTAAGGCTGCTGTATGCGCATGAATGTCTTTTCCTTGCTTAAAGGCTTCAATCAAGCGTTCTACATGCGCTAAATGCGCAAGAATACGAAGTTCAATCTGTGAATAGTCAAGTGACATAAGATAGCCATGATCAGAAACGAAAGCCTTTCTAATCATCTTTCCTTCTTCTGTTCGAACAGGAATATTCTGTAAGTTTGGATCCACTGATGAAAGTCGTCCAGTCTGTGTCAATGTCTGCTTGTACATTGTATGAATCTTGCCATCAGGGAAGATCTGATCCTGCAAACCTTTTAGATAAGTAGAAGACAGTTTTGTCAGCATTCTGTATCTTAATACCAATGGTACGATAGGATGCTGATCGATAATCTTTTCAAGAATATCCTGTGATGTAGAATAGCCGGTCTTTGTCTTCTTGCCATTCTTTAATCCTAGCTTTTCAAATAAGATCGTTCCTAACTGTTTTGGTGAAGCGACATTAAAGCTTTCTCCTGCCAATGTATGGATTTCTTCTTCTAGATGTCTGATATCTTCATCGAAATCATGATCCATCTTCTTAAGAACATCTACATCAACTTTAGCACCGGTCATTTCCATATCAGTAAGAATATGTGTAACTGGCATTTCAATATCTTCATAAAGATGATACTGTTCTTCTTCTTTAAGTTTCTTGATAGCTTCTTCTCTTAATTCATAGATTGCTCTTGCTTTTGAGACACAGTCTTTCGCAAGCAGATCATCTTCTGGGATATGATGTTTTGCCCCTTTACCATAGACTTCTTCATCATACATGATGTCATCGTATTCATAGAAATCACAGACATTCTTCATGTTTTCCTTGATAGAAGGAGAAAGCACATATGTTGCTAGGGAAAGATCGAAATCAAATCCTTTGATATCAATACCATTCCATTTAGCTCCAGCCATGCATCCTTTGATCGCAAAGCCATACTTTTTCTTTTTTTCATCTTGAAGATAATCAATGAACGCCTTGTCATTTAAGGCATCTTCAAAAGAGATGAAGTAAGATTGTTCATCATTGTAAAGACCAAATCCTAAAATGATGGATTTATGATAGTTTTCATCAAAGATGGATACATAAAGTGCACTATCTTTCTTGATTTCTGGCATCTTAGAAACAATCTCATATTTTAAAGCGCTTCTTTTTGGCTTTTGAGAAAGTGTCAATGATTTAAGAAGAGAGTTCATCTGGTATTTTGTATAGAACTCTTTTAATTTATCAAAAGCAAACCCTTCATACTTGGCAAAGTCAAGGTCGATGTCCAATGGGACATCTTTTAAGATGGTTGCCACTTTCTTTGAAATCAAGGCATCATCTTTGCCATTTCTTACTTTTTCTCCTAGTTTTCCTTTGATTTCTTCCGCATGTTCTACGATATCTTCAATTGATCCAAACTGATGAATAAGCTTTAACGCTGTCTTTTCTCCTACACCCTTGATTCCTGGAATATTATCAGCTGTATCTCCCATTAATCCTAATAAATCTCTTACCTGGTCAGGAGTGATATCCCATTTTTCTCTTAAGACCTCAGGCGTATAGATATCTAATTCTGTTACTCCTTTGACTGTACGATAGATTGTCGTCTTATCGCTACATAGCTGGAAAGCATCTTTATCTCCTGTATAGATAGAGACCTTAAGATTGTTTTCTTCCCCAAATTTAGCCAATGTACCGATGATATCATCACCTTCAAAGCCTTCTTTTTCACAATATGATACATTGTGTGCATCAAGGTATTCTCTTACAATCGCAAACTGAGGGATCAATTCATCCGGTGTTGCTTTTCTTTGTGCCTTGTATTCTTCCATCAGATCATTTCTGAAGGTATGTTTTCCGTAATCAAAAGCAACGATGACATACTTTGCATTCTGTTCAAGAATTTTATCCATCATTCTTGCAAATCCAAAGACACCATTAAGAGGAATGCCATCCTTGTTAATCATATAATTTCCCATATATCCAGTCGCATAAAATGCTTTAAACAATAGGGAATTTCCATCAATCAATATTAGTTCATTCATTATTTTATTTCCTTTACTTTATTTACCACAAGTGAGAGTGTCTCTCTCATTTGTACTCTTACTTCCATAGCTACTATCTTACCACGCTTAAGTGAATCTTTATAGCGTTCATATGATTGAGAAAAACAAACACAATCCTGCTGACTTGTATCATCTTGTCCTTCGATAAAAGCCATTTCTCTTCCTCTTTTATCGACGACACTTTTGACTCTGCTGATGCTCATAATGACATTGATGCTCTTTCCTACATATTGACTTACATCACATAATGAAACAATAGGAATAGAGAGCTTCTCTTTTACATAAGTCAAAGGATGTGTTGTTAAGTATAATCCTAATACTTCTTTTTCTTCTTCAAGCTTTCGATAGCGATCTTCTTTAATATAATCGAGAATAGGTTCTTCATCTACACCAATAGTGTTTTTCAAGTGAACATATTCTACCATCTTATCCAGATTGCCTTTTATATACGCGCGATTCTTTTCAAATTCATCAAAGGCCCCCGCTTCAATAAGCGCATCCATCATGCTCTTATTCATACGTGTCTTTTCCATTCTTGATAAGAAATCATAAAGATCAATAAATGGACCTTTTTCTCTTTCTTCACTGATACTGCGATAGCCAGCATAGCCAACATTCTTAATGGCTGTCAAAGAATAGCGAATGCCTTCTTTCTCTACTGTAAAACGATCCGTTGACTTATTGATCGAAGGAGAAAGAATCTTTACGCCATACTTCTTTGCTTCCTGAATACAATGCAATTTCGTTGAAGAAGATGCCCCCACATTAGATAAGATGGATGCAAAGAAAATACGTGGCGCATTTGCTTTGAGATAAGCTAATTGATACGCAATGATCGCATAAGCTACACTGTGGGACTTATTGAAACCATAGTTCGCAAACTTTTCAATTAAGTTATAGATTTCCACAGCTTTCTCTTTAGAATGACGATTGTTTATCGCCCCTTCAATAAATTCCTCTTTCATCATCTGCATAGCCTTAATATTCTTCTTAGAAATCGCCTTTCTAAGCATATCTGCCTTTCCTAAAGAAAAGCCAGCGATGATTCTCGCAATCTGCATAATCTGTTCCTGATAGATAATAATGCCATATGTTGATGAAAGAATACTCTTCAATTCTTCAGTTAAATAGACAATCTCCTTTTGATTTGCTCTATTTTTAAGATACAAAGGAATATTATCCATCGGTCCTGGACGATACAAGGCTATAGCCGCAATGATATCGTTTAGCTCTCTAGGTTTCATGCGTCTTAATAGATTGCGCATTCCCGCTGATTCTAGCTGGAAGACACCAAACGTATCCCCACGCGACAGCATTTCATATGTCTTTTGATCATTGAGAGGAATATCCTGCAGTGAAAGATCATAGCCTTCTTTATGTAGATCTTTAAGTATATAATCAATCATTGTTAAGTTCTTTAAGCCAAGAAAGTCCATTTTTAATAGTCCTGCTTTTTCAATGTAATCCTTGGAATACTGTGACATCACCATATCTGAAGGACCAATCACAAGCGGTACACTTTGACTTAATGGTCTTCTTGAAAGAACAACCCCTGCTGCATGCATGGAAATATTACGTGGCAGATGTTCTACAACACTCATTGCCCCAATAAGTTTACGCAGGGCTTTATTTTCATTGATAAGACTTTGAAAAGAAGCAGAAGTCTGATAGACTTCCGTAATCGTCTTCTTGTTCTTTGGTCCTGTTGGGACCATCTTCGCAATCATCTCTAATCGAGGAAGCGGAACATTCATGACTTTCCCGATATCCTTGATTGCGACACGTGGACCATAGGTTGAAAATGTGACAATCTGACAGACATGATTTTGTCCATATTTTTCTATGACATAACGTACAACTTCGTCACGTCGATCATCCTGGAAATCGATATCGATATCTGGCATGGAAACACGTTCTGGATTAAGGAATCGTTCAAATAGTAGATCGTAGGCTAATGGATCTACATTCGTGATTCCTAGCACATAAGCCACAAGACTTCCGGCTGCTGAACCTCTCCCTGGACCTACAAGAATATGATGTTTCTTTGAAAATTGTACGTAATCCCAGACAATGAGGAAGTAATCATCAAAGCCCATAGAATGAATAACATCAAGCTCATAGCTTAATCGTTCAATATAAGGCTTCGTTACCCTCTGCCCTTTAAATCTTTTCTTCAGTCCTACTTTACATAGCTCTCTTAAATAAGTTTCAGCACTCACATTGGCAGGTGTAGGATAAGCAGGAAGATTCTTGATTCCTTGAGGAATAGTTGCCTTGCACATCTGTACAACACGTGCTGTTTCCTCCATCAATGATTCTGGAATGCATGCTTTGATTTCTTCTTCACTTTTAAGATATCGTTCATCACTTACCACTTCATATTGCACAGGAAGTGTGCGTCCCTCCTGACTAGCGCTCATAAGATCGACCGCAAGGGCATCCTGCTTTCTTAAGTAACATACGTCATTTCCCCATAATAACTTAATATTAAGATATTTCGCTAAAGCGATCAGACGTTCATTTCTATTTTTTTGTAAGGCGATATGATGATTTTGAATCATGATGTAATAATGATCCTTAAACATCTCTTTAAATCTTCTTAAATATTTTTCAGCTTCCTTTTCCATATCTTTTAAGACAAGTCGTTCTACTATGCCTTCATCGGAGGCAGAAATAATAAGAAGATGGGCTACATAGGGGATCAGATCATCTAAAACAATGGCTCTTTCTTTAGAAAGATTGATCTTGCTTGTTAAGGAAATAAGATCAAAGTATCCCTGATCATCAATAGCAAGTAGTGTCATAGGATAATGTTCTCCATTGATAAGAACAGTTGCTTCTAGACCAAATATAGGCTTGATATTGGCCTTTGTACACTCTTCATAGAATTCATAGGCGCCATACATATTATCTTTATCACATAAAGCTAAAGCATCGATATGTTTCTCTTTAGCCATCTTGACAAGATCTTTTATTAGAATTGTACTTCTTTGAAAGCTGTAGGCACTTTTTATTTGTAGATGTCCAAACATGATCTTCACCACCTTTACATTGCAATTATTATATCAAAGACTGACACTCCAACGGCTAAAACACGTTGGGTTCTTATATACATTCACTTCCAAATATACTCGAAAGCATATGAGACTAATGAGTTTCTATAAGACTTTCACTACCAAAGATACCATTGCATCCATTAGCGATAGCATAAGGCTCGTGTCAAAACCTATTTAT
>NZ_JAGBIX010000068.1:0-3780 GCF_017934775.1 Kandleria sp.
TATAACCTTTATTATACATACGACTGATTTACAATTATATTATAATATCATCAGATACAAAAGTCAAGAAACACCGTGTTTATCGCAAGAAATCCCCCACCTCTATAGGTGGGGGATTTCTTGCTCACGGCGTGTTAAAAAGATGTTTCGTAATGAAACATCTTTTCATTTATATTCCTCCTTATCCACCCATTTCTTCATATTCCAGAAAAGCTTGATAAAGGCAGCAATGAGAAGTAGGGAGAAAAAAATAATTAAGAATAAAGAGGCGCTTGATTTAAGACTTGAATATAAACCGATGACACAAGTGAGAATTAAACACACACTAGCAGCAACGGAATATAATCTAACAGCTTGAGAAGCATTTTTATTAGTGAGTTTCATTGTGTCACACCATCCTTTCTATATACATTATAGATTATAAATGTACTTAATTAAATAAAAATGAAAAAGTGGAGAAAAATGTCTCCACTTTTTTTACTTATTAAGAATTTCACGGATCTTTTTAACAACACCATTTTCCTCATTTGTATAAGGAAGCACTTCATGCGCAATAGCCTTGATGCGATCATCTGCATTTTTCATGGCATAGCTGTAAGTGACGCTTTTAAACATTGAGAAGTCATTCATGGCATCACCGAATGCGACACATTCGTCAGGCGAAACGCCAAGCTTCTCCTGTAGAAGCTTGATGCCATTTCCTTTATTTACACCAACTGGCTGAACATCTAGCCATTCATTACCAGCAGTTGTGGCAGTGATCCCTTCATCTAGAAGGGAACGTATTTCATCTTCAAAGAGATGAATATCATTTTCTGGATCAAATAAAGTGATTTTCATGATCTTATCTTTGACTTCATCAAAGCTATCATAATATTGAAGATTGCGATAATAGTTCTTCGCAACATGTTCATATTTTTTGTCTTTCTTTAAAAGATGTGTACCATTAAGACCAGACATCATGACAACAAGATGTTCGTATCTTTCAAGTGTCTTTAAAGTATGACGTACTTGTACATCTGTTAATGTGTGATAAGCAAGAACTTTTGGGCCATGTGCAATATAGGCACCATTGTCAGCTACAAAGTAAATGTTTTCACTCATTGGAATAAATTGATGATAGATTCTTAAATATTGATTTCCACTTGCTAAAACAAAATAAATACCTTTATCTTGCATCTTATAGAATTGACTTAAGAATTCATAATCAAACATTTTATTGTGATCAAGGAATGTTCCATCCATATCCGTTGCAATTAGTTTAATAGACATTTTACTCTCCTTAACAGCCTGTATTTAAGAGAAATATCTCTTAGTGCATATACAAGATAGTATGCTTATTTTTCAAATTATGCAAGGAAAACAGTTTGTGAATTTATGTTTTTGTCGAAAGGAAAACCTGAAAGTCTTGTAAGCGCTTTAAAAACAATATAGAATAGAAATAGATGAATTAAAGGGGATGGGAATTATGATAAGAAAAGATAGAAAAATGGAAGATATTGGAGAGATTCTTGCGACTTTGCAGGTATGTGATTCCTTGCATGTCGCTTTTTCTGATGGAGAATATCCCTATGTTCTTCCATTTTCCTATGGCGTAGATTATGAAGATGGTCATTTTGTATTCTATATTCATACTGATCAAAAAGGAAAGAAGAATGATCTAATTGAAAAGAATCCACATGTCAGCATTGAAGCTGATATTGTCTATGACTATTATCCAGTAGGAGGAAAATATATTTCCTGTTCATACGCTTCAGTGGTTGGCAAGGGGACCATTGAGACAGTAGAAAAGGATGAATATGATCATGCGATGGATCTCATTGTACTTCATTATGGCTATGAAGGATTTAGTTATGATAAGGAACTGATCAGAACTTTTACGATTTATAAGATCACCTTGGATAGCTATAGTGGAAGATGTCATTATAAAATAGATGAACAATCATTCTAGGATAATGATGTATTGAGATGATCTTTTAAGACATCCAAGAAAGAATGATTGGCAAAAAAGATTGAATCCATCTGTGGATTAAATAAGAAGCCATCACATTTAAAGATAGTAAGATAAAGCAAAGTAATAAGCTTTGTCTTAATAATTCTAGAAGCTAATGGAAAGCATTCATGAATGCTTTCTTTTTTTGTGAAAACAGGAAGACAGGTTTCTGGACTGATAGTCATATAGTAAGGCTTATTGTTTTCAAAGGGAATGTAAACATACAGATCACACATTAGTGAAATCAGTTCATCGAAGTTCTCTTGATAATCATGGACATGTTTTAATGTTCTGAGGAACTCTTCATCATAATCATCAGTAAATATTTGCTTGATCTTTATTGAAGAAGAGATATTGAAGACATCTTCTTCTTTAAAAGAAAGAATAATCCCTGAATGAAGAGAGCCATTCTTTTCAAATAAGGCAATATCACCTATTGAAGCATCAAGAAAACAAGGAAGAATAGCACTGATTATCTGACTGTTAAAACTGATATTGGCTGTTGTAATTCTTTTTGTAGAGAGTTTTTCAATATAATGTTCATCAACCGCAAGTGGTGTATCGTACTTCATTAGCTTATGAATGAGGGGGTTATTGACCATCTTTTCATAATGAGTTTTACTTATCAAGTAAGATTCAACTGGGTCTACACTCATGTTTATAAGGGTGTCAACGGGTTCATCATTGTAGAAGAGAACAGGGTTTTTATGCATCATGAAGCGAAGTGAATGCTTATAGGCTTCTATGGCGATATCGTTGTAATTGTTTTTTAGGATTAATTGTTTTTCTACAAAAGAAGAAAGAGTGGTTGTTAAGCGAACACTTGAGATGTCTTCTTGATTGAGGTAATCAATGATAAATGAAAGATGATAGCCTTCTGGATCAAAGGCAATCAGATGTTTTTTATAATAGATGATCGTAGGTGTTTCAATGATTCTTTTATGTTTACACATAGGACATGTGTAGGTGAAATGATCTTCATCGATAAGTAGTTCATGATAGAGAAGAGGGCGAGTTAATTCTTCTTTATGTCCACATATTGGACAGGTGATAAACGTATGTGTTTTCATATTATCTACCTCCTATCCACATTCTAGCATAAAAAAAACTGCCGGCTATTTTAAAACCAGCAGGGTTATTTTTTTTGTACGTTGTGTATAGTGGTTATCTTGAACAGTAATCGTAATTGTTGTTTTACCAGGAGAAATAGAAGTGATATTTCCTTTCTTGTCAACAGTTGCGATTGAACGGTTAGAAGAAGTGTATTTGACTTCATCAATTTTCAAGTTAGAGGATTGAGGCTTAACATCATAAGAAATCTGATGGGAAGTTCCTACCTTCATGCTGATGGTAGAAACAGGAACAGAAATGCTTTTGATGACTGGGCCTTGCTTGATGCAGGCAAACTGATAAACGCCGCATAGAACGATGAACCAGATGACGATTAAGGCACCTCTTACATACTTGTTTATTTTTTTATTCAAATAGATTAATGCAAACGGAACAAGAGGGAATAACAGGATACCAGTGATAATCCACCATTTTGAAATGCCACTCTTGTATTCTTCAATTGCTTCGTTTTTATCAGACATTAAATCACCTCATTAAACATATTATATATAAAAACAGTTTTGTTGAAAAGAAAAAGAGGCTGTAACGAAATAAATACAGCACTCAAATAAAAAATGGTGGCATCCTCATAAGTGATGAGGAATGCCACCTTTTTTGATATAATTAGGCTATGAAAAATAACAATACAAATACACCTAATTACAAGAACAATTATA
>NZ_JAGBIX010000069.1:0-9764 GCF_017934775.1 Kandleria sp.
CGAAAAAGGACTGATATCAGAGTACTGATATCGGTCCTAACCGATTTTTTCGGTATGTCTTTCCACTTTCGTGGGATAGGCAATTTCCCACAGTTAGTGACACCCCATCAATCAGGATAGCCCGCTACCTGGAAAAGTGCCTATTTTTTTTCAATAGGTTTTGGACCTGCTTCCTTGATAGCATCAGGCATATGCTTATATTTCTGTTCAAAGTTATCTTTGAACATTTTAGCAAGCTTATTAGCCTGTGCATCATAGGCTTTACGATCCTGCCATGTACTTCTTGGGTTCATGATATGATGTGGTACATTAGGACATTCCTGTGGTACGTACACATTGAATCTCTTATCATGGATAAAACGTGCTTTTTCAATATCACCGTTCAAAGCTGCTGTAACCATGGCTCTTGTATATTTTAATCTCATACGATGACCGATGCCATATGGTCCACCAGTCCATCCTGTATTGATAAGATAAACACGTACATTGTGTTTCTTGATACGTTCACCTAACATTTCAGCATAGACATCTGGGTCAAGTGGCATAAATGGTTCTCCAAATAATGTAGAGAACGTTGGTTCTGGTTCAGTAATGCCACGTTCTGTACCGGCAACTTTAGATGTGAAACCAGTAACGAAGTGGTACATTGCAGAGTTGCTGTCGAGCTTAGAAATCGGTGGCAAGACACCGAAGGCATCAGCAGTCAAGAAGATAACAACATCCGGTCTGATACCTACAGAAGGCATAATCGCATTTTCGATATGTTCTAGTGGGTAAGCAACACGTGTATTTAATGTAAGTGTACCATCAAAATAATCTGGGATACGTGTAACGGGATCAATAATAACATTTTCTACTTCACTACCAAACTTGATCGCATTGTAGATATATGGCTCTCCATCCTGAGTTAAGTTGATACATTTTGCGTAGCAACCTCCTTCAAAGTTGAAGATACGGTCTTCAGACCATCCATGTTCATCATCACCAATCAAAAGACGATTTGGGTCCGCTGATAATGTTGTTTTACCAGTTCCTGATAAACCAAAGAATACTGCTGTTCCTCTTGTTTCAGGGTTCATATTGGCAGAACAATGCATTGGCAATACGTTTTCTTCAATTGGCATAACGTAGTTCATAACTGTAAATACAGCTTTCTTGATTTCTCCAGAATATTCTGTACCTGCAATAATGACAATCTTTTCTTTAAAGTTAACAATAATAGCTGCTTCAGAATGTGTACCATCTCTTTCAGGTACACAACGGAATCCTGGTACAGATAGGATTGTATAATCCTGTTCACCATAGTCTTCCAATTCTTCTTCTGAAGGTCTAATTAAAAGCTGTCTAATAAATAAGTTCTGACAGGCTCTCTCATTGATAACCATGAACTTTCTTGTATACTTCTGATCAGCACCGGCATATCCCTGGAACACATATAATTCTTTATCCCCCATATATGTTAAGACACGTTCCTTCAAATGACGATATGTCTTTTCGTCCATTGGCTTGTTGACATCACCCCAAGCAATCTGATCATGGACATTGTCTGTATCGACAATAAACTTGTCATCTGGTGATCGACCAGTATACTTTCCTGTTTTAATAGATAAGGCACCTGTGTCGGTTAAGACACCTTCTCCCTTCTTTAATGATTCTTCCACTAAAGCGGCAGCGCCTAAATTATAATGTACTTTTCCTGTATCGTTGTAGATACCTAATTTCAATAATGTGTGATCCATAGTATTCCTCTCTTTCCTATAAGTGAGATTATAACACAAAAATGTAAGCATTTTCAATATTTCTCAAATTTACCTATTGGAAAGTCAAAAAAATACAATTTTTAAACTATTTTTCACCTAAAACTGCAATATATTGTCCTTCTCCTCGATGAAATCTAACATTTTTGAAATGATTTTCTTTTAAAATACCCGCTACTTCTTCTGGTGTATAGATTTTAACTAGTCCATCAATCTTTGGCCAATTATTTTCATCAGGGTCACTTCCTTCACATAAAACAAGGAAAGTGCCTCCTTCTTTTAGGACACGTTTTACTTCCTTGAAGTTATCTTTGATATCTTTCCAGAAATAGATAGTTTCTACTGCTGTAACGAGATCAAAGCTATCATTTTCATAGGGGAGATTGGCTACATCCCCTTGCTTGATAAAGACACGTTTACCTAATTCTTCTTCATTGTAGATAGAGGCAAGCTTTACACTCGTTTCCATGTAATCAACACCGTTGATTACACTTCCTTCTGATAAAGAAAGCATATCCTTGATTGTAGCACCTCCGCCACATCCAATATCTAGAATATGAAGATGATCTTTCCAATCATAAAAAGAAAGCCCCCATTCTCTTAATGGTGCATGACTTCTATTCATGCGTTCAAGCATTTTCTTTCCTTCTTCTCCCTGTGGTCTTGCCGGATTTGATACCATATTAATTTCCTCCTTGTACAATAAAATGCGACAAAGCTGTCGCATTTATTGTATCTCTTTTCTTAGATTTGTCACGTCATTTACACTGCTTGATGCCTTCTTCAAGAAGTTTCATCACAAAGAGTGTCTGTTCTTTTTTTACAAGTGGTTCTTTATTATTTACAAGCATTTCATAGACTTCATCATAATAACGGGCATAATCGCCATTGATAGTAGGAATCTTTTCTTGATGATATTCTCCATGTTCATCATAGAAGATAGCTTCTCCATAATGTTCCTCGCGATCCATTCCAAAATCAGGATGATCACTTGTTGGCATATAGAATCTCTTTAAATCATATTCCTGACGATCTTCAGTTTCTTTAGTAAACATTCCTTTTTTCCCATAAGCGACAAAGCGTGGTCTTGATTTAACACGGAAATAAGATGACTTGATAGAGACTTTTGTTTGTTTATAGAAGAAATCTATATCAAAGTAATCATTCATTCTTCCTTCTCCTAAAAGCTGTCTTACTTCTAGATGATAATCATCAGGGAAACCAAAATAAGAAATAGCCTGATCTATGGTATGACAGGCATGACCATAAAGGTAGCCCTGATAAGGATTAAAGTGATCAGTGTTTTCACTTACATAGGGACGATAGTAATCATAATGCATTTCTACTTCTAGAAGGTCTCCTAATATACCTGATTCAATGACTTTCTGGGTTGTTAGGAAGTCTGAATCAAAACGTCTATTCTGAATGCACATGATTTTTAGATTCTTTTCTTCTGCAAGATTAAACAGTTCTACAGCTTGTTCATATGTATCGGTAAAAGGTTTTTCACAGACAACATTCTTGCCGTGTTCCAAAGCCATTTTTGCATATTCATAATGCATGACTGGAGTAGAAATAACAACTAGGGAAATATCCTGATCATTTAACATGTCTTCTAGACAATCAGTATATGTTACCTGAGGGATTCTTTCCCATGAAATATGATCAAGATTTCTCGCCCAGATTGTCTTAATCTTAAACTTATCCTTTCTTCTTAATATGAATGGAGCCTGATAGCGATGGGTAGATTTTCCTGCTCCAATAAAGCCTACGTTAATAATTGTCTGCATCAAATATAATTCCTGCCTTTCTTCTTCCTTCTTCTAATGCCCATAAGACATGGGTACTGATTTCAAGGTAGTCATTTGCTTTTTCTACATCATTGTTTTCAATGATGTCCTTGAACTGCTTAAATTCGTATAACATAGCATGCTCTTCTTCAAATGTTCTTACTTCTTCTACATCATGTTTTATTTTATACTGTCTCATTCTAGATACAGGGGTATCAATGATAATTGTGCCCTGTTCTCCTTGGATTGTATTCATTAACGGCGCACCGGTATCCTTTGAGCCGATGCAGACAGCTTTGAATGAGCCATAGTCCATCGTGAAGATGCCTGATGTATCAATACCACGTTGAAGATTGGCATGATAATCTACTGATAAAGGTTTACCAAATAACCCAATCACAAAGTTGAGATTGTAGACATTTAAGTCATAGAGAGCCCCTCCTGATTTATGAACATCAAAGGCAGGAAGGATTTCACCTTTCTTGAAGGCATCATAACGAGAAGAATACTGTGAGTAATTTAAAGAGACAATTCTAATATCACCGAGCTTATCCAACTGTTTCTTCATATCAAGATAAGCTGGCATACGATGCAAGGTAACGGCTTCTAATATTATGCGATTATGTTTCTTGGCCACTTCTTTTAATTGATTCAGTTCTCTCATATTGCTTACAATGGGCTTTTCAATAATGACATGTTTATTAGCCTCTAATGCTTTTAAGGCAAATGAAAAATGAAGATGATTAGGCAAGCCGACATAGATGGTATCAATATCTTCTTTTAAAAGATCATCGTAGGATGTCAACACACCATCGAGATGATAGACCTTCATAAGCTTATTTGCTCTTTCAAGTGAACGCTCACTTGAAAGAATAAATGCTTTTTTTAGATGCAATGAAGGTACTATTTCTAAAAATTCCTGAACAATCATTCCTGTTCCTAATATTCCTAGTTTCATATTCTTACCTCCTTCTCATATTATAACAAAAAAAGAATGGATTGGTTATCCATTCTTTTTACGCATATCATTTTGTACAAGACGGTAGATGGCACTTGTCATAGGTACACCACAAAGCATTCCAGCAAAGCCGAAGACACCACCAAAGATGGTAATGGCTGCAAGAACGAAGATGCCTGGCAAACCTAATGATGAGCCAACGACACGTGGGTAGATAAGGTTGTCTTCTAATTGCTGGAGAACAAAGATAAAGATCAAGAACTCCAAGGCTTTGATAGGACTGACTGTAAAGATAAGAAAGGCACTCAATCCTGCACCAATATAGCATCCGGCAATAGGAATCAAGGCTGTTACTCCGACAATTGTCCCGACCATTGCAGCATATGGAAGCTGAAGAATCAGTCCGCCAATGAAGCATAGAACACCAATGATAACTGCTTCCATCACCTGTCCGATAATAAACTGACGATAGGCATCGTTGAATACATGAGCTACATAGAGAATCTTTTCACTGCCACGAGGACAATAAGTATTGATAACTCGTTTTGTTCCTCTGATCAGCTTTTCTTTTCCAGCAAGAAGATAGAGTGAAAACATAATCCCAAATAACAATGTCGCAATCAAAGAAAAGAATGAAGACAAGGCTCCAGTTATAGCTGAAAGCGCACTTGATGCCCCACTAAAGAAGGTCTGGAGAATATTTCCTGCAACACTGGAAACATCCATTTTCCCATTGATCAATGTTTCTAAATGTTTAGCATACTGTGAAAAGGCTGGATTATGATCGAGTTTCTTTAAATAAGGCATTAAGGCTTTACCACCATCTTTTACTAAGATTGTGACCGCATTGACAACCTGTGGAGCGACAATCGCAATTATGATAGAAAAAGCAATGATAACTGTAATATAAGATAAAAGAATACAGATACCACGTTTTGGTTTTTTTAATTGTCCCTTTAACAAATAATCATATCCTCTTTCATACTGCACCATTAACAAGTTGACAATATATGCGAGAATAAAGCCAAAAATAAGTGATGTGGAAGCATGAAAAATGGTTCCTGTCAAATTGATAAGACTGTTCCAATAATGTACTGCTAAATAGAATAAGAAGGCCATTATGGCAATTGGCCAATATTTTTTATAATTGTTCATAAGTTCTCCTTTACTCAAAACTAAATGGTAAAGGAAAAACATTGTTCATGCAAGAAAAATCATCGATGATGATCTTTTGCGTAGTTTTCATAAAGACGATTGACATGCTTATGCATTTTCCAGTATACATCCGCATAAGGTTTCCAGTTATAAGCATAGTCCTTGCATTTGCCTGTCAACTGTTCTACTGGTTCACTTTTTTGCTTGTTGGTATCTTTAGCATGGGTGCTATGTACGATATCTTCAATGATTTCAGGATTTTCTAGCATTGGACAAGGTCTAAGATGATTCTGATTGAATGGCTGTTTTTCATGATAAGTCATAAACAGTGGACGCTTTAACATTTCTAACAATGAATGTGTATGAATATTGGAATCAGAATAATGAATAAATACACAAGGTTCCCCGTCTCCACTCGCATTGATGTGGAAATAATTACGTCCTCCAGCAATACAGCCACCAACATATTCACCGTCATTCTGGAAATCCATTGGGAAGAATGGAATAGGATTGTCGTTGTTTCTGACTTGGCGAATACGATCAATCATGTAGAGTCGCTGTTCAGGTGTAAGCAATAGATCTAATGCAGCATCTCCTACTGGCATATAGTGGAAGTAGAAGCCAAAGTGTGCACCTTGATCACATAAGAACTGATAGAACTCATCACTTGTTACTGCTTTATAGTTCTTGCTTGTATAACAGATTGATGTTCCAAAGATGATGCCATGCTTTTTAAGTAGATTGCTGGCTTTTACAAATGCATCAAAATGTCCTTCTCCTCTTCTTGCGTCATTGGTTTCTTTTGTACCTTCGATGGACATCAGGAAGATAATATTGCCAAGTTTTGCGACTTGCTTACAGAATTCTTCATCAATCAGTGTTGCATTGGTATAGATCGCAAACTCTACGTCATGATGTTTTTTTGCAAGACGCAATATTTCTTTCTTTTTAACTAAAGGTTCTCCTCCTGTCATCATATAAAGATATGCACCCAATTCTTTTCCTTCAGTTACAATTTTGTCCATATCTTCAAATGATAAAGAATCTTTATGCCCATAAGTTCCTGACCAGCATCCTGTACAGTGCATATTGCAGGCATTGGTTGGATCAAATAAAATTAGCCAAGGAATATTGCAATGATAGCGTTCCCTATTCTCTCGAATAGTCTTTGTCCCTTTAAGAAATGCTTCATAGCCAAGATTGAGCGCAGTCACTTTAGCGACATGAGGATCTACATGATCCAATGTCTCATTGATAAGTCTTACCCATTTATTATTTGGATCCTTAATGGCCTCAACAGCTTTTTCATATGATTCATCTGAAAAACTATTTCCATAATATTGTCTTGCAAGATCTACTATTTTCAAGTAACCTGTTGTTCGGTCATGTTCAATATCTTTTAGAAGATGACCAACTTCCCTTGATATATATAATCTTTTTAATGTGTCTTTCATGGCACACACCCCCTTTCTATTATTTTATCATCATAAAAAATCAATGTTTAATTGGAGAAAGTTTTTACAAGGGATTTTTGGTAAAAATGAAGTTAAATTTGTGTATTTTTTTGAAATATAGACAAAGATAAATTTTTGTCTAAAATTTCAATAAAAATAACTCAAAACCAAAAAAGCGTCATTATTACGTGATAAAAACCAATTTTAAAAAATATTGTTTTAAATTAGTTGCATTATCAACTAAAGTGCGTTTTAATATTTATGTACAGAAAAGAGACAACCAATCACTTTGTGATTAAATAACTTTTCTACAAAAACTTAGGAGGAGAAAAAGTTATGGATGTAATAAAAAGAGATAAATCGCGTGTACCTTTTGATGCCAGCAAGATTGAAAAAGCAATCTTGAAAGCCATGAGATATGGCAGTGGCATGATTGATGAACAGAAAGCGCATGAAATTGCGACTGAAATCGAAGAATGGCACTTAAACAATGGTGCTAAACAAGTAGATATCACTCGTATTGAAGGACAGGTTTTCGAAAAATTAATCGATAAAGGCGCAGTTCTTACCGCAAAAGCCTACGAAGGCTATCGTAAGGTCAGAGAATTCCAGAGAGAAGAAAATACTATTGATAAAGAAATCTATGGTATTGTTAAACAGACAAATAAAGAAGCTATGGATGAAAACTCTAATAAAGATGCAACAGTTCTCGCTACTCAAAGAGACTTGATTGCTGGTGAATTCTCTAGAGACTACTGTCGTCGTATGATGTTGCCTACAAAGATTGTTCAGGCTCATGATGATGGTATTATTCATTTCCATGATATGGATTATTTTATTCAGAAGATGTTTAACTGTTGTTTAGTTAACCTTGAAGATATGTTTGAAAAAGGAACAGTCATCAACGGAAAGCTTATCGAAACACCTAAATCTTTACAGACTGCATGCACAATCGCAACTCAGATTGTTCAGCAGATTGCCTGTGGACAATATGGCGGTCAGACAATCAGCTTATCTCATCTTGCTCCTTTTGTAAGAGTCTCTTATAACAAGCATATTAAAGCCATTAAAGAAGAAGGAAAAGCTATTGGCATTGAATATACTGATGAACAGATCAAAAAGATCGCAAATAGCCGTCTTAAAGAAGAAATCAAGGCTGGTGTTCAGACTATTCAGTATCAAATCAATACTTTCTCTACTACAAATGGTCAGGCCCCATTCCTTTCTATCTTTATGTATTTAAATGAAAATCCTGAATACACAAAAGAAACTGCCATGCTTATCGAAGAAGTCTTAAGACAAAGATATGTCGGTATGAAGAATCCAGTTGGTGCTTATGTCACTCCTGCATTCCCTAAACTTCTTTATGTATTGGATGAAAACAATGTACCTGACGATAGCGAATATCGTTATTTAACTGATTTAGCTGTTAAGTGTGTATCTAAGAGAATGATGCCAGACTTTATTTCTGCTAAGATCATGAAGCAAAACTATGAAGGTCAGGTCTTTGGACCAATGGGATGTCGTTCATTCCTTTCTCCATACAAAGATGAAACAGGAAAGTATGTCTGGTACGGTCGTTTCAACCAGGGTGTTGTAACACTTAACTTAACTGATGTTGGATTAAGTGCTAAAAAGAACATGGATAACTTCTGGAAGATCTTAGATGAACGTCTTGATCTTTGTTATGAAGCATTGATGTTAAGACATGAAAACTTAAAAGGAACTGTTTCTGATGTTTCACCTATTCATTGGCAGTTTGGTGGTATTGCTAGATTAAAACCTGGTGAAACAATTGATAAACTTCTTGATTCACGTTATTCTACTATTTCTCTTGGTTACATTGGTCTTTATGAATGTGTCGTTGCTTTACTTGGTAAATCTCATACTACTGAAGAAGGTAATGAACTTGGTACTAAGATCATGAAGAGATTAAGACAAGCTGTAGATGAATGGAAAGCTAAAACTGGCTTAGGATTTGCATTGTATGGTACTCCTGCTGAATCTACTACTTATAAGTTCGCCAGAACATTAAAGAGAAGATTTGGTATTGTACCTGGTGTAACTGATAAGGATTATATTACTAACTCTTATCATGTTAACGTACAAGAACATATTGATGCCTTCTCTAAATTAGGATTTGAAGCAAAATTCCAGAATATCTCTTCTGGTGGTGCTATCTCTTATGTAGAAGTCACTAATATGACAAGTAACTTTGAAGCGATGAAAGAATTGATCAACTATATGTACGATACAATTCAGTACGCTGAAATCAATACTAAGTCTGATTACTGTCAGGAATGTGGATTTGATGGTGAAATCCTTATTGATGATAACGGTGAATGGTACTGTCCAAACTGTGGCAACAGAAACCACAAGACAATGAATGTCTGCCGTCGTACTTGCGGCTATCTAGGAGATAACTTCTGGAACAAGGGACGTACTCAGGAAATCAAAGAACGTTTTGTTCATATGGACAACAGAATCTACGAAGGTTAATTTAAACAATGAAGAGGCTGTAACGAAATAAATACAGCACTCAAATAAAAAATGGTGGCATCCTCATAAGTGATGAGGAATGCCACCTTTTTTGATATAATTAGGCTATGAAAAATAACAATACAAATACACCTAATTACAAGAACAATTA
>NZ_JAGBIX010000070.1:0-38204 GCF_017934775.1 Kandleria sp.
GCACAAATTTTTTTCAAGTTCATGATTTCTCCTCCTTTTTACGAAAGCGTATTCATTTATTACAATTCTTATTATAGAGTCACCTATTCTTCATTCACATATCATAAAATTTTGAATTATATAAAAATTTTTAGAATATGAAAAAACAGAAACATTTTTTATATGTTCCTGTTTTTGAAAACTATTTTTGGAAGACGAATTGTTACCAAGGTTCCTTCGCCTATTACGCTTTCTATATGAAGACCGTATTCTTCACCATATAAAAGCTTAATACGCTGATTGACATTTCTCATGCCATATCCCTTTGAATTCTCATTTAGCATACGATGTTTCGTCTCTTCATCCATTCCTACACCATTATCTTCTACCATGATGAAGACCTGATTTTCATTTTCAGTAGCATAGACCTTAAGGACACCTTTTCGATCTTCCAATAGATCAATACCATGTCCAATCGCATTTTCTACAATTGGCTGAAGAATAAGATTAGGACTTTCGTACCCTCTGATTTCTTCATCTATTTCTATGTCTAACTCAAAATCATAGTCATGCATCATCTGCTGGATATCAAGATAAGCTTTCATATTCTTAAGTTCATCATCAAGACTGCAGGTATTATTTCCTTTATTTAATGCTGTTCGATAAAAGTCACTTAATGACAGAGTAATCTTCGATATATCGTTTTGTCCACTTTCAATGGCCATGAAGTTAATCATTGATAATGTGTTATACAAGAAATGCGGATTGATCTGCTGCTGTAAAGCACGCATTTCAAAGTTCTTTTCTTTGATCTTGCTTTCATAGACTTCTTCAATAAGGAATTTAATACGATTGATCATCTTACCAAATCCTCTGATAAGAGAACCGATTTCATCCTGATCTTCACTAGTAACAGTAACTTCAAGTGCACCTTCTTCAACTGCTTTCACATTATCCTGAAGCGCTTCTAGTCTTGCGACAATTCCTCTTGAAGTAGCCCATATCGCAAAGGCCATCAATAATGATGAAATAAATACGACGACAATCATAAACTGTGTTGTCTTTTGTACCGTATTATCTGACATGGATGTAAAGGAATTATAATAATAAAGAATCCATCCTGTTTCATCTGATGACTTTGTTAACACGTGACCATCTTTCTTTTTAGATAATGCGACACACTGCTTATAGCTAAGCATGTCCTTATAATAGCCATGTTCAAAGTTCTGATGATTATAGATAACATTTCCTTTAGCATCTGCAATATAAATACCATAGTTCTTATTTTTTAAGTTGGTAAAGCTTTTAAAGACATCATCATAGTTGATTGTAATCGCAATAATCCCCAGTTGCCCTTTTCTTTCTAGAATAGGCATTTTTCTTACATTGAGAACATTTTTCCCATGTACAATCCATAAGGGATCATTGCTTTTTTTTACTTGATTGTACCAAGATTCATTTTGAATCTTGCTTAATGGCATCAAGGTTGTACTATGTGAAATATTCTTTTGTGAATAGACTGTAATTGAAGAAATATCCGTATGGAAATTAGAGACAGATGTCAGCAAGGGATCAAAGCTTGTCGTTAATGCCTTATAGAGATCATACTCAGAATCAAACTGATAAGTAAGCAGATTACCGACAGTATCACTGTAGGCTAAGTAATTAGAGAGGTTGTTATAGACCTTTATATCTCCATCAAGGGCATTCTTAGCGACTTCAATCATATTCTTGGATGTACTTTTTTCTTGTTCATTGACAAGATGTCCAATTCTTTGCATCGCAAATGTATCTACAATGACAAGAGGAACAAAGGCTATAAGAGAATAGATGAGAATCATCTTATAGCGCAGTTTCATGTTTCTAAAGAATTTCATGACTATTCTCCCTTGCTGCGGTACTTCTGTGGTGAAAGGCCATAGTATTCTCTAAAGCTTTGACAGAAGTAAGAAACGTTGCTATAGCCTACTGCTACAGCGATGGTGACAATCTTTTCATGCGTTGTCTCAAGCATCTCCTTAGCTTTTTCCATTCTTACTCGTTTAATAAATTTACCTAAGTTTTCACCTGTTTCCTTTTTGAAAATATGAGAAAGGTAGCTTGGGGCAAGATTAACAGCGTTAGCTAATGATTCTACTCCTAAATCAAGATTATAGTGATTATAGACATATCTGATAACATCCTTAACTTCACTGTGTGACAATGATTCAGATTTTTCAAATTCTTTTGCTAATAGATCTACAAATTCATCCATGATCTGCTTCATTGCCTTAAAGTCAGTTGTACGATAGAATCTGACGATCATCTGATCAAGCATCTTCTCATCAGTATGAGATAATGCCTGATAAATATCCTTGATCATACCTGAGAACAGGAATTTCATATAATCATTGGTATAATCATTTTGTGAATAGTAAAGTGCATAGAAGTTTTCAAAGTCCTTCTTTATTGCATTGATATCTTTAACATGAATATCATGCTTTACTCTTGCAGTGAGTGCTTCTACATCTTCATATGGCTTAATATCAAGTTCTTCTTCTCCATCACCCTGATAAATATGTTTATGGGGATGATAATACATTCCTTCAAGAAGATCCTCTAATCTTTCTACTTCTCCTTCAATATCTTCTAATGATGTAATCTTAGTAGATATCGCAAGATATCCTTTTGTATGATATGTAATCTGCAACATGTTATAGATTTCATGAGCTACTGCATTAAGTTTTTCATTGTCTTCTTCTTCAAAGAAGAACAGTGATTGAGAAAGATTCAAGTTAAGATAATCAAATGGAATACGAATATGTTTCTTGAAATCTTCCTGGATATCTGGTGATTGATCAAAGAATGTACCAGGAAATTCTAGCAATATGATACTGTGATATGGTGCAATATAATCTTCAATTGGTTTTCCATTCAGCTGCTTTTCAATAGCTTTTAAGTTATTGCCATTTACAAGATTATAAAGAACATGTTCTTTTAATATTTCTTCATGTCTTTGACTTTGTTCAGATCTCTGATGATCCATATCTACCTGCTGAATGACTTTTTTAATAGTAGACTTAAATTCTTCTGGATTGACTGGTTTTAAAATATATTCCATTACGCCTAAAGATAATGCTTTTTTTGCATATTCAAAATCACTGTATCCACTAAATATCGCGATTTTGATATGAGGCTGTATTTTTAATGCTTCTCCAATGAGTTCAATACCATCAATAAATGGCATCTTGATATCTGTTAAAAGAATATCGATGGGATTGTTTTCAATATAATGTAGTGCTTCTTTTCCGTTCTTTGCTTCTACGATACTTAATTCTTCTTCCATCTGATCTAGAAGGAAATGAACACCTTTTCTACCTATCTTTTCATCATCTGCGACCAATACTTTATACATAGATTACACCTTCATCACACGATTGTGTCTTTTCTGCAATGCTTCAATGAGTTCCTGATTACAGTGCATTCTTAGACATGTGTGCATATTGCCTTTCTCTAACATAAATAAATAAATGGGATCAGTGTTTTTCTTTGACTGATATGTTTTGATCTTATATGAGATATGCTCATATTTTTTATAGAAATGTGGATTTTCTTTTTCACAATCTATAAGTGTACTTAGATCATAGCGCGCAACTTTTTTTCTTTTTGATAGATTTAAGATGCGATCGATGGCTAAATCATCATCAAGTAGGATATATTCATATTCACTATTAAAGGATTTATGGTAATAATAGCCTAAGATGATAAACAACAATGCAACGGGAATAAAGATGGGCACAAATAAGCTATAGAATGATAATACTGCAGCTATAGCTACTAAACCACTAAAGATAAGACGGGATGTCATTGGGACATCTCTTTCATAATTATATTCTACATAAACGTTATTCATGACATAATCCTCCTTATTATATATTTCATTATAAAAGAGACAAAAATATAAACTATATGAATCCTTTTAGATAAATATCACTTTTTTTAGATGCTCTATATTTTTTTAAAAAACTGTTTTATAGTGTGAATGGAGGTAGATGATATGAAGAATAATCTTGACATATTCAACATAAAAGAATGGCTACTCACAAATGGTCTTGGTGGCTATAGTTATATGAGTCTCCCACTTATTAATACTAGCTGTTATCAATCATTGATGTGTGTAGCACTTCATACACCGGTGGATCGCTATAGTGTGCTAGAAAATGTGAATGAAGAAGTCATCATTGATAATAATACCTACCTGCTCAATGAACATATTGTCAGTGTTGACGTCGAAGATATTGTCACATATACCTTTCAGATTAAAAATATTAGCATCAAAAAAGAAATAGCATATGCCTATGATCAAAATACTTTAGCTATATCATATCATATCACAAACCCCGGTAAAAAGTTGCAATTATTTGTCTCTCCGGAATTAGCGTTACGTTCTCATCATGAAGGAAATCGCCATAAGCCTGAATGTATGGTGACTTCCTATAAAGACACAATCAATATCATTCCTTTAAAACACAAAGAACTTTGTATTTCTATGTCTCTTGAGGATAGTACGTTTATTCAAAAGGAAACCTGTAAATCCTACCATTACGACTTTGGTGAACTAACTGGGGGTACAGTTAGTGACAAGGTCGTTATTCCAGGTACCTTTCATATCTCCAATATGGAATCAAGAAGTTATTCTTTTATCTGCAGCCTTGATCTGGAAAATTCTGCCCTTAATGCAAATACCATTATTTTTAATGAAAAGAGACGTATTAACTCACTTTATCTTGGAAATGACCGTCTCTTAAAACAGCTTTATAAGGCAAGTGACCAGTTTATTGTTAAAAGAGGAGATAGTCATTCTATTATTGCCGGATACCCTTGGTTTAATGACTGGGGAAGAGATACCCTTATTTCTCTTGAAGGACTTACTCTCTGTACTGGGCGCTTCCATGATGCTAAAGATATTTTAATGACATTTGTTCATCATCTTAAAGATGGACTATGCGTCAACATGTTCACTGATCAAGAACCTCCACTCTACAATACGGTTGATGGCTCACTTTGGCTTATTCATGCGTGCTATCAATATTTGCTTTATACCAATGACTTCGCTTTTATTCAATCCATCTACCCTGCCTTGAAAACGATTATTTCCCACTATGTCACAGGCACAAAACATAATATTCATATGTCTGATGACTTCCTCCTTTTCGCAGGCAGCGGTGAAGATCAGATTACCTGGATGGATGTTAGAATTCATGGAAAGGCTGTCACACCAAGACATGGCAAGCCAGTAGAAGTCAACGCCCTTTGGTATAATGCACTTAAGATTATGAATGTCTTTGCCGGCTTTACCGATAATGATCCAAGTTATGATATTATTGCGATTAAGGTGAAAGAGAACTTCGTCAAAGTATTCTTTGATGAACAGCTAGGCTATCTAAAAGATACCGACACAGATCCTACACTGCGTCCTAATCAGTTATACGCCTTCTCTCTTCCTTTCCCTGTTGCCAATATTTCAATTGCTCGTCGAGCATTCCCTATCATTACCGAAAAGCTTTATGTTGGGCGTGGCCTTCGTAGTCTTACTCCCGATGATCCTCAATATATAGGCACATATCTAGGCCCACTTGAATCAAGAGATTATGCCTATCATCAAGGAACATCTTGGGGTTATCTCATTGGTCCCTATATCAGAACCTTCCTAAAACTCAATCATTCTCGTGAAGAAGCACTGAAACTTCTTGACCCGCTTCTTCAATCAATCAATGAACAGCTGATAGGTGGAATCAATGAAATCTATGATGGCGATGCTCCACATACCGGCAAAGGCTGTGTGAATCAGGCATGGAGTGTAGCTGAAGTTTTATGTCTTTATCAATCGTTAAACAAGATGCAATAAGCATCTTGTTTTTCTTATATCTTTCTAAAAATACTGATATTTCCCCTTTTTTTATTACATGTTATTCTTTTTATATCAAAGGAGAAACTCATTATGGCACAATTATCATTAGAACATATTTATAAGACATATCCTAATGGGTTTGAAGCAGTAAAAGACTTCAATCTCGATATCAAAGATAAAGAATTTATTATTTTCGTAGGACCATCAGGATGTGGAAAATCAACAGTATTACGTATGATTGCAGGATTAGAGGATATCACTGACGGAACATTAACAATTGGCGATACCATCTGCAACGATGTCGAACCAAAGGATAGAGATATCGCCATGGTCTTCCAGAACTATGCGCTATATCCTCATATGACAGTTTATGAAAACATGGCTTTTGCATTAAAGATTGCGAAAGTAGATTCAAAGATCATTGATGAAAAAGTACATGAAGCAGCTAAAATGCTTGATATTGAAAAACTGTTAGATCGTAAACCAAAAGCATTATCAGGTGGACAAAGACAGCGTGTCGCTATGGGACGTGCAATTGTCAGAAATCCTAAGGTCTTCTTAATGGATGAACCACTAAGTAACCTTGATGCTAAACTTCGTGTACAGATGCGTGTTGTTATTTCTAAACTTCACCAAAAATTAGGAACAACTTTCATCTATGTAACACATGACCAGACAGAAGCCATGACTCTTGGTACACGAATTGTCGTATTAAAAGAAGGTGTTGTTCAGCAGATTGATACACCACAGAATCTTTATAATAAACCTGCTAACTTATTCGTAGCTGGATTTATTGGCTCACCTCAGATGAACTTCTTAAAAGCAAATGTTGTTTTAGAAAAAGATGGTGTTCATCTTGTATTAGAAAACGGTGTTAACATCAAAGTTGATACTGAAAGAGAAAAGAAATTAATGACTGGTGGATATATTGGATCATCTGTCATCTTCGGTATTAGACCTGAAGATATTTATGATAAAAAATCTTTCGTAGAAGCACATCAGGACACTGCTTTTGATGCACACATTGATGTATATGAAACATTAGGTGCTGAAGTATATCTCTACTTCAATATTGGAGATACAAAAGTAACTGCCCGTGTTGATCCTACAACTGATGCAAAACAAGGTGAAACAACAACTTTTGCATTGGATCTTAAGAATTATCATCTATTTGATAAGGATACAGAAATTGCCCTATAAGAAAATGTGTTTATCACATTTTCTTTTTTTTGAACTTAGATTATAAATTCAAGATTAAAAAATCGCTAACAATGTTAGCGATTATACTCATTTAATAGTTGTCTAATGAAACCTAGTTTACTCTCGAACTTATAGAAATCTCTTAATTTCCATTCCCAATTAGGAGAACCTACTGTTCCTGGCGTATTGAGACGACTTTCTCCTCCTAGGAATATGAAATCCTGCACTGGTATTATGCTTAATATGCAGTCAGAATCAAGCGTGAATCGTAAAATCTTCTCTGGCGCTTTTCCCTTGTAGCGATGAAGAATACGTCTCACTCGTCTTTTTTCCTTTTTACTTTGGCTATCATACCATCCTTTTACTGAGTCATTATCATGTGTTCCGGTATAAACAATGCAATATTCAGGTAATTTGAAACCTTCTTTTTCTTCCTGTTTGCCTAAGCTATATTGTCCAATGCGCATTCCTAATAGATGATAGTGGTCTTTTAATGTTAATACTTCTTCTCTTAAGTCCCCTAAGTCTTCTGCAATCAGTTTGATATCAGGATAAACCTTAAATAGCTGATCAAAGAAATCATAGCTTGGACCTAATAGCCATTCTCCATGACGTGCTGTTTTCTCCTTTGCAGGAATAGACCAGTATGTATCAAAAGCACGGAAATGATCAATACGGATGATATCATAAAGATCTTTATTCCAAGAAAGACGTTTCATCCAGAACTGGTACCCATCTTTCTTCTGCTTATCCCAATCATACAATGGGTTTCCCCATAGCTGACCATCCTTGCTGAAGTAATCAGGTGGTACGCCAGCAACACTTGTTGGATAGCCATCTTCATCTAGAAGAAAATCTTCTCTGCTATAATAAACATCAGCGCTATCTAGTCCTACATACATTGGCATATCTCCAATAATCTGAATACCTTTCTTATTGGCATATGCTTTAATATCCATCCATTGCTTATAGAATAGATACTGAATAAAACACTGATATTCTACTTCTTCTAGATCTTCTTTTTCATTTTTCCATTCTTGCCATGATGAACTATTTTGTTTTTTCATTGTCATAAAGTGAGCATAGTCATCAAGCCAGAAAGCTTTTTTCTTAAATGCTTCATAGTCTTCATCTTTTTCAAATTTATTATAGGCTTCTCTTAAATATTTTTCTTTCCAGTTTCTTGCACCATCATAATCAATTTTTGTAGATGAGATATCATAATGAGGCATATCTTCTAGATAAATATAGATTTCATCTCCTGCGAATGATGAATAAGGCTGATATGGTGAATTGCCAAATCCTAAAGGATTTAATGGCAGTATCTGCCAGTATTTTAATTGTGTTTTACTGATTAAATCAATAAACTTGTAGGCCTCCGGACCAAACTCACCTATTCCATGACGGGAAGGAAGGCTAGCAATTGGCATCAGGATTCCTGCTTCTCTTTGTGTTAATGTAAACATAATCAATCCTCCTGATTCTAATATTAAAACCCCCTTTTTCTCGTGTAAATGTCACCTAAGAAACTTGATATATATCACAAAAAAACAATAGCCTTATTGGGCTATTGTTTTAAGTGTAACGTATAATTCAGCATCTGAGGCATATACGTATGGACTAACAAAGAATACTCCTAATAATCCAAATGTAATTACTGAACCAAGATACCAAAGAATAAATGATAAATCATAAACGAATGTATCTGCTTTATGTCCATTCATGATTGATTTAGAGATATCTAATGCCTGTCTCCATTCCAAATCAGGATTTTCTGCTAAAAGATATGGTACAAGACGATATTGATAAGCCTTAATTACTCCTGGAACAATAAATAATAATGTCCAAAGGAAAGTGACTAGTCCTCTCATAAACATTGTTTTCACAATATTCATATAGTTTGAACGGAATCCATAAATAAGCGTATCAATTAAGGCTGGTCCTTCTCTATTGTTTAAGAAGAATCTTTTTCCCCCTACTTCGATTACATTAAATACAAAGATACTAATGCATAAACCAATAATAGTGCCTAATGCTGCTACCGTGATAAATAAATCAAAAGAAGATGAAATATTATCTATTACAACATTAGCATCCTGTCTACTTACTGAACGTGAATTTAACCCACTTACCAATAATGATAAGATAAATGCAACAACTACACATTTCCAGTAGTTTCTAAGGAACGCTGCTTTACCTCGACTTTTGATTTCTTTTCTAGACCACATAAAAATCCCTCCTTTTTCTAATACTTATTATAACATGATAATTTAAATATGAAATATGTCTTTAGCATTGTCAAAAGTTTGTCTTTCTACTTCTTCAATAGAACATTCTTTTAATTCCGCAATTTTTTCTGCAATATAAACAACATTCGCTGGTTCATTTCTTGTTCCTCTTAAAGGTACTGGAGCCATATAAGGATCATCAGTTTCAATAAGAAGCTTATCAAGCGGTACATTTTTAGCAACCAGCTTAGGCATTTTAGCATTCTTGAAAGTTACAGGTCCAGCTAAAGAAATATAGAAGCCCAGCTGAACAAAGCGCATAGCCATCTGGTCACTTCCACTATAACAATGCATGATTCCTTTACACCCTGATTCTTTTAGCATATTATAGCAGTCTTCATAGGCATCACGGCAATGAATGACAATGGGAAGATCTAACTCTTTAGCTAATTCAAGATGTTTATTAAAAACACGTTTCTGTAATTTCTTATCTATATCATAGTAATAATCTAGACCAATTTCGCCAATAGCGACAACTTCTTCATCTCTTGCAAGAACAGCAATCTCTTTAAAGGCTTCTTCACTGTAATCTTCACAATCATTTGGAGAAATGCCTACTGTTGCATGAATGCATTCATATTCATGTGCAAGTGCTACTGCTCTTTTTGAAGATGCGAGATCATAACCTACAACTGTCATTTCTGTAACATTTTTTTCAAAGCAGTTTTTAATAAGCTGTTCTCTTTCTTCATAAAGATCATCACTATTTAAATGTGTGTGTGTATTAAAGAACATAATTAATCTCCTTAAGAAAAAGTCATATCATTATGATATGACTTCATTCATTATTTCCAGCCGTATCTTAATACTACATCACTGACTGGTAAATTATTTTCAATGTTTTCGATTGTATGTGCTAATAAATCAGCAACTGTAACAACCTTGATTTTATCTAACTGTTTTTCTGGTGGAAGTGGAATTGTATCTGTTACAACGACTTCCTTAGCATCACAGTTTGCAAGTCTATTAATAGCTGGGCCAGATAATACACCGTGTGTACATGCGATATATACATCTTTAGCACCCTTCTGTTTTAACATATCAACACCAGCAGTAATTGTTCCACCAGTATCAATCATATCATCAATTAAGATACAGTTCTTGCCTGAAACGTCACCAATGATTCCCATAACTTCAGCAACATTTGGTTTAGGTCTTCTCTTGTCAATGATCGCAATTGGACAATCGAAGTATTCAGACATCTGTCTAGCACGTGTAGCTCCACCGTGGTCTGGAGAGACAACACATAAATCTTCAAGATTCTGATCTTTAAAGTATTTACAAATTAATGGCAATGCCTGCATTTCATCTACAGGAATATCAAAGAATCCCTGAATCTGTCTTGCATGAAGATCAATAGTTACAACTCTATTAACACCAGCAACTGTTAATAAGTCAGCAACTAATTTAGATGTAATTGGCTGTCTTGGTTTAGCTTTTCTATCCTGTCTTGCATATCCAAAGTATGGGATAACAGCTGTAATCTGCTTAGCAGATGCACGTTTTAAAGCATCACATAATACTAGGATTTCCATTAAGTTTTCAGTTACAGGATTGCATGTAGACTGTACGATAAATACATCTTTTCCACGTACGGATTCACCGATTTCTACAAGGATTTCTCCATCTGCGAAGTGATGTACATCACATTTTCCAACTTCTGTACCTAAAATCTTAGCAATATCTTTTGCTAAACCTTGACTTGCTGATAAAGCAAATACTGTAATTTTGTTTTTCATTTGTTTGTTTGACCCCTTTAATTAATAAACAATTTTCTTAAATGATGATAGTTATCTTTTTGTATAAGCGTCGATTTGTTCGCCATCTTCTACAACAACATCGTGAAGTATAGAATAAGCACCAATATGTGCATGTGATCCAATTCGACTATGACCAGTGATGATACATCCTGGTTCAATAACAGCGTCTGCACCAATTTCAACATCTCTACCGATATAAGTAGTTGATGCATCAATAATGCTGACACCTTCTACTAGCCAATCATGATTGATTCTCTTCTGAAGCATCTTTGTCGCGTCTTCTAAAGCAACACGATCATTGACTCCTCCTACTTCGTTGAAGTCATCAATCTTGTATGTATCAACTTTTAAACCTTTGTTATTCATGATGCCAATGACATCAGTAAGATAATACTCATTTTGAGCATTTTCATTAGAAACTTCTTCAAGTGCTTCAAATAAGGCTTTGTTGTCAAAGCAATATTCACCTGTATTCATTTCAGTAATGTCCATCTGATCTGGCTGAAGATCTTTAAATTCCACAATACCAGTTACCTGACCGTCTTCTTTGACGATTCTTCCATAATGTGTAGATGTATCACAATCTGCAGTCATTACAGTTCCCATATTGTGGTTCTTTTCATGTGCTTCAATCATACCCTGAAGCGTTTCAGCTCTAATCAATGGGGCATCGCCGCAAAGAATCAAAGTCATACCTTCTTTATCACCTAAGGCTTCTTTAGCCATTAATACAGCATGACCTGTTCCAAGCTGCTCTTTTTGATAAACAGCTGTAACGGAATCATCAAGCAAAGCTTTAACTTGCTCAGCTTCATGTCCCACAACAACAATAGTCTCATCCGCACCGATTTTTTTTAGTTCATCTACCACATGATTAATCATAGGCTTATAAAGCACTTCATGAACAACCTTTGGCTTGTCAGATTTCATACGAGTACCTTTACCCGCCGCTAAAACAATCGCATAGACTTTCATTTTTTCATTTTCTCCTATCCGGTAACATTCTAACAAAAATGACTATAATTGAAAAGAGATAACTTTCTTATGAGCAATATTTCCCCAAAAAGAAAAAGGTAGCGCATGGCTACCTTTCAAGGATTTTCGTTTTTCTTACAAACGGATATCTTGCTCTAAAGAATGGAATTGCTCTTTCAATTAGTTCTTCATCTTGTGTAATACCAAATACACAAGACCCACTTCCGCTCATCAATGCGCCATCAAAGCCCATTGATCTCATTTCATCCTTTATTTTCTCAATATCCTTAACCATCTTCAACGATGGTGTTTCCAACGTATTTCCTAGTGAAGCCACAACTTTTTCATAATCATTCTCTTGAATTCCCTGTTTCATCTTATCAATATCAGGATGAGATGACTCAGGTATATTCAACGATTCAAAACAGCGTTTTGTAGAAACGCCTTTTTTTGGTTTCACTAAAAGAAGATGCGCCTGGAAATGATTGTCATTAATAAACGTAAGATCTTCCCCGATCCCCTTTACCAATGCAATCTTATTATGAATACAGAACGGAATATCCGCTCCAACTTCTTTACCTAAAGCCGCAAGCCCTTCATTAGAAAGATGAAGCTTATAAAGCTTATTAATAGCTCGCATAACTGCAGCACCATCTGCACTTCCTCCAGCAAGTCCTGCTTGCGAAGGGATGTGCTTATAAACATGCATACGTACACCACCATCAATATGATATTTATCTATCATAAGCTTGGCAACCTTATACATGATATTTCTTTCATCCGTAGGAACACGATACGTATTTGCGGTTAGCTCAATACCACTCTCAATTCGATCAATAATAATCAAATCATGTAGTGCAATTGGCGCCATGATCATTTCTAGATCATGATACCCATCTTCCCTTTTTCTTACGACATCCAAGGCAAGATTTACTTTTGCATAAGCTCTAACTTTCATACGCGTTTCCTTTCCTGTGCAAGCGCACAATAATCTTCCAATGTAAGCTCCTGGGCTCTTTTCTTTGCATCAATATGACAGGCATCAAGAACATCCTGAGGATGATCAAATAAAGCCTTCATATTATTAAGAATAGTTTTTCTTTTCTGTTTAAATGCCCCTTCTACTACTTCAATAAAGCTATCTTCTAGATTTCTTTCTTTATTGATTCTAATAACCGCACTATCCACATGCGGAGCAGGCATAAAGACATTCTTAGAGACTGTCATCACATATGAGATGTTTCCAACATAATCAATCATGACACTCATTGGGCTCTTTTCATCTGAAGTAAACTTTAATGCGACTTCCTTCTGTACCATCGCAATCATACGATTAATCGATGAACGTGACTTAAGAACCTTCATAATAATATCACTCGTAATATAGTATGGCAAATTCGTAACCACACATATATCCTTATAATCCTTAGAAAGATCCTTCACACACTGATCTAAATCAGCTTTCATGAAATCCTGAAAGATCACTGTCACATTCTCGTGTTCAGACAATGTTTCTTTTAAAACAGGCTTTAAACGCTCATCTATTTCATAACAGATCAGCTTTCCAGCTTTTCTCGCTAACCCTTCACTTAGCGCACCAATTCCTGGACCTATTTCAATAACTGCTGTCTCTTTTGTTATATCGCTAGACGTTACAATCTTTTCAATGATATTTGGATCAATGAGGAAGTTTTGTCCAAACTTCTTAGATGCTGTCAACGAATAGCGCTGTAATATATCCATTGTGTTTGATTTTTTTGCGACATTTTTCATATCACCATTATAGACAAATTTTTTTAAAAAGAAAACATCCTATAAAAATAGGATGTAAAATGATTAACCAAGATATTTCTTTAAAATCTTGTCGTATTCACCATTTTCTTTTAATGCCTTCAATCCTGCATTAAATTTCTTTAATAGTTCTTTGTTAGAACCCTTGTAAACAGCGAAACCATAGTTGAATTCACCTTCAGTACCTGTTGGCAATTCAAAGTTTACCTGTTTTGAAGCAATGTTGTATTTAATAACTGGAGTATCTTCAAATAATGCTACTGCATCGCCATTCTTTACTTTCTGATACATGATAGAAGATTCTTCTACTACTTCTAGCTTATAGCCATATTTCTTCTTATTTGCATTTGCAAATTCAAATCCTGATGTAGAAGTCTTAGCCACAACAGTCTTTCCTTTTAAGTCATTATAAGACTTAATTCCAGAACCCTTAGCAGTTGCCATTGATACACTTGAAGTATAGTAAGGATCAGAGAAATCATATTTCTTCTTTCTTGAATCATTGATTGTCATACCGGCAATCATACCATCAGCTTCACCTGCTTCTACAGCAGTCATTGATGCATCAAAACCAATTGATTTCCATTCAACAGTAAATCCCTGGTTTTTAGCAATTGCGTTCATTAAGTCAATATCAATACCTGTCAACTTACCTTTTCCATCTTTCCATTCAAAAGGTACAAACGCAGTATCAGTTGCAATAATAAACTTGTTTGAATCCTTTTTCTGGCCACATGCTGCTAAAGAAAAGACACATGCACAAGCCAACAACGCTTTAAATAATTTCTTCATTCTTATCCCTCCTAAAGTACCTGATTTAAGAAATCAATAGTACGTTTTTCCTTTGGATGATTAATTAATTCCTGTGGATTTCCTTCTTCTACGATATAGCCTCCATCCATGAAAATAACACGGTCAGATACTTCTCTCGCAAATCCCATTTCGTGTGTTACAACAACCATTGTCATACCATCTTTAGCTAATTCTTTCATTACATTTAAAACTTCACCAACCATCTCAGGATCAAGTGCTGATGTAGGCTCATCAAATAACATAATATTTGGTTTCATAGCTAAAGATCTTGCGATTGCTACACGCTGCTTTTGTCCACCTGATAACTGACTAGGATAAGCATCTGCTTTATCCGCTAATCCAACTCTTTCAAGTAGCTGCATTGCTAGCGCATCAGCTTCTTCCTTAGTCATCTTTTTTAATTCAACAGGTGCTAAAGTAATATTCTGCTTAACAGTCTTATGAGGAAATAAATTAAAATGCTGGAAAACCATTCCAATATTTTCTCTTACTTTATTAATATCGACCTTTGGATCAGTGATATCATATCCATCTACGATAACCTGTCCTCCAGAAATTTCTTCTAATCTATTAAGACATCTTAAAAAAGTTGATTTCCCACTACCAGAAGGACCAATAATACAAAGTACTTCCCCTTCTTTAACTGTAGTACTAATACTCTTTAATACTTCATTTTCACCAAATGATTTTCTTAAGTCTTTAACAATAACTTTATCTGCCATAACTCATCCTCTTTTCTAAAAGTCTCGCTACACGTGATAAGGTAAAACAGATCACAAAATAGAATAAACCAGTAAACGCATAAAGCAATAATGTCTGTGAACTCCACATCGAACTGATTGTTTTTGCATTATTTGTCAATTCAGCAACCCCAACAGCTGATAATAATGAAGTATCCTTAATAGTAATGATGAACTGGTTAATAATACTTGGCAACATTGTTCTAATCGCCTGAGGCAAAATAACCTTTGTCATAGTCTTGCCATAAGGTAAACCAAGTGAACGAGCAGCTTCCACCTGTCCACTATCCACTGATTCAATTCCAGCACGAACAATTTCAGCCATATAAGCTCCAGCATTCAATGTTAACACGACAATCCCCGCAGTGAACATTCCACCAACACTAGCCCATGTAAATCCAGTAATAGGTCTTAACGCAGCTGGTACACCAAAACAGAAGAATAAGATCTGTACAAGCATTGGTGTCCCTCTGATAATTTCAATATAAATATTCGCTAAGCCTCTAAGAAGCTTCATAAATATATTTTTAGATTTAGTTGTATTAATAAGTCCCACTAAAATACCAACAACAGTTGCTAGCACTAAAGAAATAAGCGCTAATGAGATTGTAACTGTAAATGCGGTAAAAAAGAGTGGTAAGTATTTACCGATATTAGAAATAAAATCGCTCATAATTCTCCTCCTCGCCAAGATATATTACTATAATTACATTTTGTGTGCAATACGTTTAGGATATTTCTTATTTATTATATCATACTTTCTTTTTTATCTACTTTTCAAGTAATTTTTACAACGTTTGTATTATTGTATGACTGCATGTCATTTCATAAAGACATCTTTATATAAACAAAAATACCAATCAATTACTGATTGGTATCTATTATTATTTAATTTGTACATTAACAGTAGCTTCAGGCCCATTTTTTAAATCCATCTTAGGATTTAATCGTACATCAGGAGAGAGAACACCTACGAATCTTATAATTAACGAAGGATTCAAAGAAATCCCTTTTGTCCCATATGTGCAAGATAGCTTACAGTTTTTCTTTCTTCCATCTGTTGCCCACAAAATTGTCAATTTACCTTGTTTTACTTTTGTATATTGCATCGAATAATCCACAAAATTCGTACCAGGAATTCTTACAGACTTAGTACCTGGAAGCTTTACAGTCTTTGACAGAGGAAATGCAATATAAGCCTCATGACCAAAATCATTTAAATCAACAGTTGGATGAGACACATTTCTTATTTCACCAAGTTCACCAAAATAATCATTTTCTGCATAGCTCACGTCGGCTTTTGTTTCTACTGCATAAAAATTATTACTACATTTCACAGAAAGTACATTAGCATCATTATTAAAGAATGCTGCTTTACTCCAGTTAAAAGTAATCTCTGATGAAACATATGACTTTTCTGCTTTTTCATCATACCACGCATCTTTCACAGCAATTGAATAGGACACATTGCCATCATTTGCACTTCCTTCTTTAACTTCCCACTTTTCTTTTGGGTAAAACAGCACTAATCCCATTAACAATACAACTACCATAAAACATGCTAAAATCAATCTCTTCATACCATTTCCTCCCCTTTTTTCTATCATAACAATTTATGGTAATTCTAACGTCAATACATATTTTATTAAGTCTATTTAATAAAAATATGATCAGCTCATTTGAGCTGATCATTTATTACTATTTCTTTCCATGAAGCTGAGCTTCTTCTTCAGCAGCAACGATTTCTGCAGTCTTCTTGATATTTTCTGCATCTAACTTATGATAAGGTGCATTTAAATAATATTCAATACGACCGATTTTACCTTTGTCCTGCTTTAGAACAACTTTTTCTTCACTCTTACCAGCTGCTCTAGTTGCAACTGTATATTTATCTTCATTTACTGTTTCTTCTTTTACAGTAAATCCAGCTTTGCTTAATGTATCTTTGGCCTGATCTAATGTATCAGTAAGAGATACGCCATAAATCTTATATGATTTATAACCATTCTTTAAGATTGTTACATAGTTAACAGTCTTACCATCTGTTGCATAAACGATTTCACCATTTAATACAGTCATCTTAGTATATGCACTATATGGATCAGCAAAAGCAGCATCACCTTTAAGTTTGTTGTCTGTATTATAGCGAGCAGCAGCAGTCACTTCTGTTAACTCATCTGCAGACTGATAGCGATAGTTGGCACCATCAGAAGCTAAGTTTCCAGAAATACCACCATCTTTAAACTGACCACCATCTGTCTGTTTACGTAACTGTGAATAAGTGCTTTTTGGTGATTGACCAACATAATCAGTTAAATCAACTGTTTTAGCACTTGCACCATTAGAACATCCCACTAAGCAGACAGCTAACGCTGCAAATAAAACATTTTTTAATTTCATTTTAATCTCTCCTTAGTAGGTGAGGGATAAATTCCCACCTGAATCTTTTATAAATTATCCTCGAATACTTTCTTTAACGCAACTTCAGCCTTATCTTCATCAGCACCTTCAGTTCGAATAACGACTGTGTCACCTTTTGCTACATTAGCACCCATGACACTTAGAAGTTTCTTAAGGTCATACTCGTTTCCATCAGCCCATAAAGTTGTATGGCATTCAAATTCCTTTGCTTTTGCTACAACCTGACCTGCTGGACGTGCATGAATTCCTTCAGGATCTTTTATTGTATATGTAAATTCTTTCATATCTCTATCCTTTCTTGAAGTTGTTTAAGTATAAGACTTAATGTTAAGCAGCTTTCTTGATATCAGTTAATGCATCTTTGTTTGTAATAACAACGACAACTGTATCAGAGTATCCTGCCTGTTTAATTTCAGCACGATCAAATGTCAATAATAGATCTCCAGTAGAAATCTTATCACCTTGTTCTACATTAGCACCAAAGCCTTTACCTTCCATGTTGACTGTATCTACACCAACATGAATTAATAATTCTACACCATCATCACTCTGGATACCGATAGCGTGTTTAGTTGGGAAAATCATTGAAACTGTACCATTGAATGGAGCATAAACTTTACCTTCAACTGGTTCAACACCGATTGATGGACCCATAGTTTCAGCAGAGAACATTGGATCAGGAATTTCAGAAGCTGGTACAACTTTACCATTTACTGGTACTAATACTTCACCTTTATCAGTAGTGAAAGCTACTTCTTTAGGAGCTTCTAATCCTTCTGGTTCTGCAGCAGGAATATCATCAGGATCTTCATGCCAGAGAACCATTGTTAATGCGAATGCAATACCACCAGCGATAGCTAACTCAATTGTATAAACTGCAGGATTTGTAATTGTTAAATAACCTGGAATACCAGTAACACCATAAGCAGAAGCGCCTAATTTAGAAATTGCACCGAACCAAGCACCAATAGCACCACCGATCATACCAGCGATGAAAGGTTTCATTAATCGTAAGTTAACCCCGAAGATTGCAGGTTCTGTGATACCTAATGAAGCAGATAATGCAGATGGAATAGCAACTGTTCTCATCTTAGGATTCTTAGTCTTAACGGCAACAGCCAAACATGCACCGAACTGTGCGAAGTTAGCTGCAGATGCGATAGGCATCCAAATGTTTAAATTACCAAAATCTTTAGATGATAATAAACCTGCTTCGATTACGTTGTACATATGATGTAAACCAGCTACGACTGTAATTGGATATACAGCACCCATTACAGCTGAACCGATACCAGCACCAATTGTAATTAATACCTGTGCAGCCTGTAATACGTAAGTTTCAAGTGTTGAGAAAATAGGACCAATAACGATGAAAGTTAAGAATGCAGTAACTAATACTGTAGTTAATGGAGTTACAAATAAATCAATAACAGCAGGAACAACGTCATGAAGTTTCTTTTCAAGCTTAGACATGAACCATACTGAGATAATAACTGGAATTACGTGCCCCTGATAACCTAACTGGTTGATCTGACCTAAAACGTAATCACCAATTCTAACATGTCCAAATAGATACCATACTTTGTATCCATTTGCAGCATTCCAGCCGTTTGTTAAGTTTGAATGAATCATCAATAAACCAACAACAGCGCCCAAGAAGATATTACCACCAAATACTCTTGCAGCAGAAACTGCAACGATTACTGGTAAGTAAGCAAAGGCAGTATTTGAAACCATATCAAGGAATGCGAACCAGTCAGTAGCCGCAAATCCAGGCAATGCTTTACCTAATGCTTCAACAAGACCCATCATTAAACCTGATGCAACGATTGCAGGTAAGATAGGTACGAATACATCACCAAGAGTTTTTACCATTCTCTGTGGTAATGGCTGGTTAGCAGCTGCAGCAGCTTTTACATCATCTTTCGTTGCAGCAGATAAACCAGTAACAGCTAAGAATTCATCGTAAACATGATTTACAGTTCCAGTACCGATGATACACTGTAACTGTCCGTTTGAACTGAATACACCCTGTACTCCTTCAACGTTTTCAAGTGCTTTCGTATCAACTTTATCGATATCAACAATCGCAAGTCTTAAACGCGTAGCACAATGAGCCGCAGAAGCAATATTATCTTTTCCACCTAAGTGGCTATAGATTTCTTCTGCACATTTTCTGTAATCTAGTGCCATTTTTTGTTCCCCTCTCTTTACACTAAATTTTGTGATTTATAAAACATAGAAACTAGCTATGTTCTCACTAAATTAAACCAAGTTCTTCAAACGATCTATAAATACCATCTTCAGTAACAGAAGGCGCAATAACATCAGCCATTCTCTTTAATACCTCACTGCCATTTTCCATGACAACAGAAGTACCGACTGTTTCGATCATTTCTAGATCATTGATAGAATCTCCAAAACCATATGTATCCTTGATATCCACACCCAATGTCTTACAAATACGCTTAATGCCAAGACCCTTATCAAACTTTCTGTTTACAAGATCTCCATTAAGGCAATTATGAGCGGCAACATCCTGAATCATGAATGCGAAATCACCTTCAAGATATTTCTTTGCTTCATCGAGCTGTTCACTCTTATTACACATGATAACAACTTTATAAATTGGACGGCCATCATATTCACTCATTGGCTTAATGCCCAATCCTTCAGCAAGAGCTTTACGCCATCTTTCAATTTCACTGTTACCCTCAGCCTGATCACTTAAGAAATCTCCTAAGCTTTCATCACCAAAAGTTGCGTCTTTTGCTTCAATGGTTCTAAATACACCATTCTTGCCAAGTACATCTAAAGCGATATCACGTTGTCTATCAGACATTGGACAGTCAAAGATGACATCATCACCGACAGTTACATACCCTCCTCCAAGTGCAACTAGTCCATCAAATCCATACTTTAAAAGTGGTGCCAGCATTGCAACATTACGACCAGTGCAAAGGAAAACTTTGTTTCCTTTTGCCTTAGTCATTTCCAATGCCTTAAGAGCACTTTCTGGAGGTGTATTTGAGCCTGGCTCTGTTAATGTTCCATCAATATCAAGGAAAATTAGTTTACCACTTTTACTCATACTATTTCCCTTTCGCTTTTGTACTCTTTGATTTTGTCTTTTTTACTGTCGAAGACTTCTTAGTCTCTTTTTTTGCTGCAGTTTTCACTGCTGGCTTTGTTTCTTTCTTAGCAGCTACAGTTTTAGCTGCTGCTTTAGTTTCCTTGACTTCAGTTTTCACTTCAGTCTTTGTTTCTTTCTTAGCAGCTTTAGCTTTTACTGTTTTTTTAGCAGTTGTCTTTTTTGCTGCTTTTTTAGCTGGCGCTTTTTTCTTTGGCTTAGTTAAAGCTTCAAGATCTGGCGCAGTCATTGTTTTCTTGTTTTCTTTATAAGAATGGAATAACCATACGAAACCATGTGGTGGTAACTGTACAGCTTTTGCTTCACGTTTTTCACCAGTCATTAATTCAATGAAATCTTCTGGTTCATCAATCCATGCTGTCTGTTCATCATCCGCAAAGTTGAATAATGCAATCAGCTTCTGATCATTATAATATCTACCGATACCTAAGATATGATCATTCCATGGTTCAACAATCCATGTATCTGCATTGCTGTCAAATACATCATATGAAGCTCTTAAGATCTGTAATTTCTTGATAGCCTGGAACAACTGTCCCTGTCTAGTAGAAAGATCTTCTCTCATAGCGACATGATCCCAATTCAACTTACCTCTATGAAGGTATCTTGAATCATCCCATTTTAATGGATCATCATGATAAGAATAATCATTAAGCTGACCAATTTCATCACCACTGTAAAGAACTGGAATACCACTTTGAGTAAATAGGAATGCATGAAGAGTAATATCTAAATCAATTGCCATCTTCAATTTCCATTTATTCTGTTCAAAATCAGCAGCTTCAATACCACAAAGCGATGCTGTTGTACCACACATTCTGGCATCACCTAAACGTGGATCATCATTATAAAGTTCACCACGTGACTGAGATTCCCACAATGCACCTTTTAAATAATCATTCAAGTATTTCTTATGAGCTACTTCTTCAATACCGAACTGTCCTAAGAAATCATAATCAAGTCCCCAACCGATATCATCATGACATCTTAAATAGTTAAGGAATGTATATGACTTAGGTAAAGCAAATACAGTTTCTAGCTGATGTCTTAATAATCTAACATCCTTAGTTGCAACTGTATGCCATGTAGAAGCCATTGTTGTAACATTATAAAGCATGTGACATTCTGGCTTATCAACTGTACCAAAGTAAGGTACAACCTTTGAAGGTTCCATAACAACTTCACCTAATAACAATGTACCAGGACATACGATATCAGCAGCCATGTGCATGATTCTAACTAATGTATGTACCTGAGGTAGATTTCGACAAGTTGTCCCTAATGTTTTCCAAATATAAGGAACAGCATCTAAACGAATGATATCTACACCGTTATTACATAAGTAAAGCATATTGGCAGTCATATCATTAAATACAGTTGGATTAGCATAATTCAAATCCCACTGATAAGGATAGAATGTAGTCATTACAACCTTACCAGCTTCATCACACCAAGAGAAGTTTCCAGGTGCTGTCTGTGGGAATACCTGAGGAACTGTCTTCTCAAATTCATTTGGAATATTCCAATTATCAAAGAAGAAATAACGATCCTGATACTCTTTTTCACCAGCTCTTGCTCGTCTTGCCCATTCATGATCTTCTGAAGTATGATTCATAACGAAATCAAGACATAACGACATACCTTTAGCATGACATTCATCTGCAAGTGCAGCTAAGTCTTCCATAGTACCAATTTCAGGCTGAACTTTTCTAAAATCAGATACCGCATATCCACCATCACTTCGTCCTTCAGGTGATTCAAGCAATGGCATTAAATGAAGATAATTAATACGGCATTCTTTTAAATAATCAAGTTTTTCCTTAAGACCTTTTAAATCTTCATTAAAACACTGAGTATACATCAACTCTCCCATCATATCGTTTCCACGATACCAATCAGGGACAGCGAGTCTTGCTTCATCCCACTCTTTAAGAAGTGGTTTTCTTTGTACATAATAATCATGTAGCATTGTACAGAAATAATTGAAAGCTTCTTCATTATTATTGTAGATTTCTGCATAAAGCCACTTTAATTCATCATAATGCTTTTCAAGTCTTTCTTTAAATTCTGGTTCCCAATTTGGATTAATCACAAGATGTCCTCCTTAATAGTTATTGATAAACTGATCTACATCTTCAACATGAGGCATAACTCTTAATGCCCCTTTCTTAGTTGTAATCATTGAAGCTGCACCGTTTGCAAAAGTGATAATTGTTTTAATTTTTTCTTCATCAAGGTGATCAAGACCGTTTTCCAATACACCATTAAGAACACATGCACAGAAAGTATCTCCGGCACCTGTAGTTTCGATTGTTTTATCCTGAAGGAAAGCAGGGATAGTAACATCAACCTGATCCTTATAGATAGCTCTTGATCCGTCTGGACCTAATGAAAGACAAATTAACTGAATATTAGGGTAATGAGACTGTAAATATGCAATTCCATCATCATAATTATCTTTTCCTGTAAACCATAAGATTTCATTATCAGAAATCTTTAATACATGGCAATGTTTCATACCATAATCAAAAGCTTCTTTTGCATCATCTAATGAATCCCATAGTGGTTCTCTTAAGTTAGGATCAAAAGAAATGATCAAATCATTCCTTTCAGCAACTTCGATTGCTTTCTTAGTTGCACTCTTAACTGGTTCATCAGTTAATGACAAAGTTCCAAAATGGAACAAACGTGAGCCTGCAATTAAATCTTCATCTACTTCTTCAGCTTTAAGATTAATATCAGCTCCTGGTTTTCTATAGAATGAGAAATCACGATCCCCATTCTCTAATTTATGTACAAGTGCCAATGTTGTATGTACATCTTCATCAAAACAAAGACCACGTGTACTGATTCCTTGTTCTTCGATAGCCTGTGCTAGCTGTTCACCAAAGCCATCTTTACCAACCTTCCCAATGAAGGCAACCTTTTTCCCAAAACGAGTCAACATTGATAATACGTTACATGGAGCTCCTCCTGGATTAGCTTCAAACATCGGATTCCCCTGTTCCGAAATTCCTCCTTGCGTGAAGTCAATGAGCAGCTCTCCCAACGCTACTACATCAAATTCTTTTAAATCACTCATTATTATACCCCTTTCATGTTGTTTCACTACCATCACTATACAATAATTTTTTTCATGATGAAAGCGTTTCACTTTTCAAATTATAAAAACATGAAAACCTTTCATTTTAACGATATTTTTTATGAAATAATATTTTCACTTGATTTTTTTAAATCTTTTGTATAGGGAGGGATTTTTTGCACTTTTACCAGTTTGTTTGCATTAACTTACTCTTTCTTTTATAATGAGCAAAAGGTGATGAAAATGGATAGAAAACAAAAAGTAATTGAACGTATTACCCAATCTGAAAAACCACTTTCCGCAAGTGCTCTTGCTAAAGAGCTTGGCGTTTCTCGTCAGATTATTGTTGGTGATGTTGCCCTTCTTAGAGCAAGTGGCCATAAGATCATTGCGACACCTCGCGGGTATGTTATTGATCAGCCTTCACTAGGGATTTCAAAAACCATCGCAGTAAAACATGATGATAAAGATATGGAAAAAGAGCTTAATCTTATTATTGATATGGGTGGCTACATTGAAAATGTTATTGTTGAACATCCTGTCTATGGAGAAATCAAAGGAAATATGAAATTAAAATCTCGATATGACATCCTTAAGTTTATGGAAAAAGTCAATAACTATGATGCAACCTCTCTTTCTTCCTTAACAGGTGGAGTACACCTGCATACCATCTACGCTGACTCTACAGAGATTCTTGATCGTATTGAAGAAGCTCTAAAAGAAAATGGATTCTTATTGAAATAAAAAAAACGTGGCTATAAAAGCCACGTCTTTTTTATAGATCTAATTTTAAATCTCCATCTTCAATGAGATTGAAATGTCTCATTATTTTCGCAATTACAAAAGTTAATACTGCTGGCAAGATAAAGCTGATCATAAATAATCCTATCCAATCAAAAGTTGTAATTGGCATTTTCTTTGTAACCCATCCAGTATAGACACCAATCTGTCCAACAAAGCCGCATGTTCCCATACCTGAAGATATTGGTGCACCCTCCATCTTCAATTTAAAGAAGCATGTCGCAATTGGTCCAGTAATAGCTGATGCAATAATTGGCGGTAGCCACACAATTGGCTTTTTGACAATGTTTGGCATCTGCAGCATGGAAGTACCAATACCCTGAGCTACAAGTCCTCCAACACCATTTTCTTTAAATGACATAACCGCAAAGCCGACCATCTGTGCACAGCATCCTGCTAACGCAGCACCACCGGCAAGACCAGTCAAGCTTAACGCAGCACAGATCGCTGCACTTGAAATTGGCAATGTTAAAGCAATACCAACAATCACTGATACGATAACTCCCATCGTAAATGGCTTAAGCACAGTCGCCCAGCGAATAGCTTCACCTAGCGTACTAGCACCCTTTCCAATCACCGGGGCCCACCAGATACTCAATCCTACCCCAATAAGAAGCGTAACAGCTGGTGTTACAAGAATATCGATCTTTGTTTCCTTGGAAACAAGTTTACCAAATTCTCCTGCCAGAATCGCAATTATTAGAACTGCCAATGGCCCTCCAGCACCACCTAAGCTATTTGAAGCATAACCAACAGTAATCAAGGAAAATAATACAAGTGGAGGACATTCTAGTGCCTGTCCAATGGCAACAGCCATCGCTGCTCCAGACATCATTTTTGCGAATGTTCCAATATCTACCAATAACTTAATGTTTGCCTGACTTCCCAGTGTCTCAAGAATTGTCCCCATCAATAATGAGGCAAATAGACCCTGTGCCATGGCTCCTAAAGCATCAATACCATATCTCTTAAGAGATATCTTGACATTCTTCTTTTCTAAAAATGCTTTGATTGTGTTCATAGTAATCTCCCATTCTATACATTTGTCTTGACACATGTATAGAGAATAACATAATTCTATTTATAATAAAAGAAAAAGAAGAATCAAATTACTGATTCTCCTCTAATTTACGTATAATTTCATCTTTTGTAATGCCCACCATGTTAAGACGTTTAAATAATGTCTTCACATTTCCATAACCTAAATGGAACGCATCATATACAGCAAGACGTCTTTTCTTGTTGCCGATGATATCTAAATCAATGAACTCATCCCATGTAATAGAATCAGTAGCATCTTCAAAAGAAACCGCATTTTCAATAGCTTCTACAATAGCACCTTTTCTTGCTTCAGCAATCCCTACTTTTCTTCTGCCAATCGCATCTTTCTTTGCGACAAAGGCATGTTTAGCAACAGGTACAGCCTTCACGACCTTATCTCTGATTCTCATGCCAGGATAATCAGGATCTGTCAAGATGATAACACCTCTTGTCTTTGCAGCCTCTTTTATAAGTGAAATCACATGATCATCAATAGCTGAACCATGTGTTTCGATTGTATCTACATCAAAAAGACTTTTAAGAACCTGTGTGTCTGTCTTTCCTTCAACTACAATTACTTCTTTTATTCTTTTCATATATAATCACCAAAAGAATAATAAAAGAAAATGCTCATAAAGTAAAGAAATTATGCTTTTTTAAGTGCAATACTTCCTTTCTCAGTTCCCCATATTCCCGTTTGTACTTCAAGAATGTTCGTATTTGATTTAGCGATATTTTCATTAACATCAAAGCAGATCATACCTTTCAATGTGGTATCAGGATTTACTTTTTTAAAGATAATGCTTTTATCCCCTAAATACAATGCAGCATCACTGCTTGAATCATAGGTCTTCTTGCCATTCTTCAACTTGAAGAAATCATCCGATACAGTGACAGACTGATCAGATCGATTAGTTACTTCCACACTCAATAACAAATACACCCCTTGTGCTTTCTGATTGATATACTCACTGCCAAGCTGCTTTTTTACACTCATGTCTACAACCTTATATTCCATCTTTCCTACTTTGAGAAGTTCACCTATATGACATGTCTTCTCAACAGAAGTAGTCCCTTCACTTTTTGGTGCACTCTTCTTTTCCTTGCTAGAACCGCCAAACATTACTGAAAGTACAATAATGACAGCTAACACAATAAACCACTTTCTTTTGTAAATAGGCTTCTTTTTTTCCATAATTGCCCCTCCTTTTTTCTTATTATAAAAAGCAAAAAAGACGTTTTGGTATGCATTTAGCATACAAACGTCTCGATAACTTCTTCGATCATCATGAGCAACATTGCGGAAGTAAAAAGGATAATAAGATAGAAAAGCAGTCCAATAAAGAGCTTTTTTATTTTGCTTCCTTTCATAAAGGGAATATGAGAATATAAATTGTTGTAATTAAAAATCATGGCGATAGTAAACATGAACATAAACAATGTCCAAAAACGTAATCCAAACTGTATTTTTCTTTGCGTATCAGTCATTGTGAAAGAACAATAAAGAATAGTCAGATAGACTATTGTTCCAATAATCATATTCACTTTCTTTTTTGATCTAAAGCCAGGAAGCGGTGGAAAATCCGTTTTATTGATTGCCTCCTTCATCTCAATAACATCCTTGTAGCGCTGTGATTGAATGGTCGCTGTCGCTTTGATGACCACTTTTCTAAGTGGACCTTCCACCACCTTTACCGAAGGCAATTCACCAGTAAGCAGGACATTCAATAATACTCCTAATGAGTAGATATCACTCAATGTGGTCGTCTGATTTAATCCAAACTGTTCCGGGGAAGCATAGCCAATTGAACCCAAAACCTGCGTATCTTTTGATGCTTCGCTAAGATGTCTAGCAATATCAAAATCACCGAGGATGACTGTCTTGCCGTCATAGAATATATTTTCTGGCTTAATATCTCGATGAATAATAGGAGGTGTTACATTATGGAGAACATGAAGAATATCACACAGCTGACTCACTATCATCTTTATTTCTAAAAGAGAGAGTTCATGTGTTTTCATATAATCTGATAATAAGGGCTTATCAATATATTCTTCAATGACAATCAGCTGATCATCTTCTACTTCAATCTCTTCAATTTTAGGAATCTGAGTATCAAGATGAGAAAGCTCACGATAGAGCTTTTCATAGGATAAAGGAAGAATACGTTCAATAAATGGTGTATGAATGATTTCTTCTCTTTCAACTTTAAAAATGCTTTTCTCTTTTGAAGTCTTAATCACTTCAAGATGACTATAGTTCTTCATAATATTCCCCTTATAATTATATATCAATTATAGATGTTGATATATTAATAGACAAGAAGTAGTCAAACTTATTAATTATTTGACTTATTCTTGTCTTTGAAAAGTTGCCGTTATAAAATTAAATTGGTGAGTACATTTGAAAACAAGTGAATTAATGAATGCGTTAGAAAACAATAATATCGATGAAATCATCGATATTATTCCTAATACAAGTTTTCCTGATTATTTTGAAGCATTACGTAAAAAATATAAATTAAAGAAATCTGATATTATCAAGAAGGCTAATATTGATCGTACTTATGGATATCAGATTATTAATGGAACACGCAACCCGGATAAAGACAAGGTCATCTGTCTTGCATTAAGCATGAAACTGACTCTAGATGAAACGAATCGCCTTTTATCATTAAGCAATAATGGCAATCTCTATGCAAAGATGAAAAGAGATGCGATCATCATTTATTGCATTGTTCGCAAAGCTGGTGTCATGAAGACAAACGAAATGCTTCATACTCATAATTTTGAGATATTGGAGTGAGTGAATTGAAACGAAAAAAAGTTGGTCTTTTTATTGAGAACTCTGATCATTACAATATGGAAACGATCAGAGGTGCTTTTTATGCCTGTCTAGAATTAGATCAGGATTTAGTAGTTTTTACTGGTTCTGGTACGACCAAAAGAGGGAGTTTTGAACATCTCTTAAATAAGAACTATGCCTATGAACTTTCGGATTATATGGACATGGATCGTATTCTTATACCCGTTGGATCAATTATGATCGGTCAGAATAATATGAATAAATATCTTGGCCATTTTAAAACCCCTATTATCACTCTTAATTATGATAATGACAATTACTATTCTTTCTCCTTCGCCAGTGATAGCATCAAGGATATTGCGAAATATTTGATTGCTCAAAAGAAATGCAAGAAGATTGCTTTTATTGGTGGTCCTGTCAATAAACATAGTACTTATACAAGATTGCATTCTTTCAAGGAAGCCTTAAAAGAATACAATCTTGAATATGATGAAGAATATACCTGTCATTGTTCTAACTACACTAGACATAATCACGATAGTATTAGACCTTTTTTGATATCTCATCCTGAAATAGATGGTATCATCTGTGTTACAGATAAGCTTGCTTACTGCTGTTATGATATATTAAATGAAATGAATGTCCAGATAGGAAAAGACATCCTTATCGCTTCATTTGATGATGAAGTCACTTCCGCCTATCAGACACCCCCATTAGCTAGCGTGCATGCTGATAGTGCATACCTTGCCTTCACCGCTGTATATCGCAGCAACAACCACTATGAAAAAGTAAATGAAATCATTTCTACAAAATTTATGCCTCGTGAATCCATCGGCATTTCCAACAATGATAGAAACTACGTTCACTATTTCCTCTTTCACTCTTTATTAAAGCATGAACCACTTGACCATATCGCACAAGGATTAGCTATTTATCTTTGTGATGATAAGATTATCTTTAATGATCAGCTTTATAATCACATTGTTGATCTTTTCCATAATTTATTATTATCACATGATCAATGTGATAATAATATACTCAGAAAAATAGATGAACTATTGCCTTTAGTATTGACCGAAAATTCTTCGGCTCATATTGATATTATTAAACTAAACTATATTGTCGATGAAATCTATCAATTAAAATCACAGATATTAAAGCAGAAGATTGATCGTACACATATTCATATTTATCATCAGATTATTATGCGTTATCATTCTATCAGGTGTAATCTTTATAATACACTTACTGGTCATCTTCTTAATATCAATATTATCAATAGACTTTCAATGTTAAATAACAGTTCTTATAAGTTTCAAAATATGATAAGTGAGTGTATTTCTCTATTGAATATTAAACATGTTATGATTCTTACTTTCCCTTCTGTTGTTCATTTTGAACAGAATAAGAGTATTGAACCTCCTGATGAATTGAATATCCTTCTTTACATCAAAGATGGCAAACGTCAATCTCTTTCTACTGATCATTGTCAATTAGAAGATGTATTGGATTTTTTCCCTTCACATTATAAGAGTGTGTCTTCTCTTTCATTTAATAATGATAATTATGGACTATTAATCACTGATCATCCTTTTACTAGATTAGCTGATATTGACTATATTTCATCTCAGCTGGGTGCTTCTATATTTATTACAAATATGCTTGAACATTTGAATATGACATCCATCACTGATGAACTTACTTCCATCTATAATCGTAGAGGAATCCAGAAAAAAATTAGAATTATTCTTAATAATCTTAAAGAAAATGAATATGCTTATGTGGTCTTTATAGATTTAGATAAATTAAAAGAAATCAATGATCGCTATGGTCATGAAAGTGGAGATTGTGCTATTATCATGGCTTCCAAGATTTTACTTGAAGCTTTCCCAGATGATATTGTTGGACGAGTAGGTGGAGATGAATTTCTAGTTGTAATTAAACCTGATCATATGAAAATAATCGAACATATCGATGATCGTATTGAAGCAGCTACTAAAGCATTAGAAAAAGAATATCAATATCCATTTACTGTCTCTTTATCTTATGGTATCAGTATCCTTGATTATTATACTGATGAACATACTATAAAAGATGTCATCGATGCTGCTGATAATTTCATGTATGAACGTAAAAGAAAAAGACGCTCAAAGTCCTGAGCGTCTTTTTTATGCGTCTAAGTTTTTAAATGCGGTAGAAAGCATAAGCTTAATTCTGTTAAGCTGATTTGTTTCTGATGCACCTGGATCATAATCGATTGCGACGATATTTGATTTTGGATATTTCTTTCTTAATGCTTTAATGACACCCTTACCTGTTACATGGTTAGGTAAACATCCAAATGGCTGCATGCAGACAATGTTTTCTACACCTTCATCAATAAGTTCAATCATTTCTCCAGTAAGGAACCAGCCTTCACCAGTCATGTTTCCAAGGGAAACAACTTCCTTAGCTCTATCAGCGATAGATTGAATTGGTTCTGGAGCAGTAAAGCGTTTTGATGCTTTTAATGCCTTGATCATATCTCTTCTTAAGAAATCAACAATCTTGATAGCCATATTGCATAGCTGCTTTGTCTTCCAGTCTGTATCATAATGCTTATGTTTAAAGTTAGCGTTATAGAATGAGTATTGGAAGAAATCAATTAAATCAGGCATAACTGCTTCTGCCCCTTCTCTTTCAATAACATCTACAACCTGATTATTGGCTGTTGGATGGAATTTCACAAGGATTTCTCCAACTAATCCTACACGTGGTTTTTTGATATTAAGCAATGGTAATTCATCAAAGTCTTTTACAATAGCATAGACGTTCTTCTTGAATTCTCTCATTGAACCATTTTTAACATTCTTCTGACATTTTTCAATCCATGAATGGTAAAGTTCATTTGCGGATCCTTTGACTTTTTCATAAGGACGTACACGGTAAAGTACTCTCATGAATAGATCACCATACATAGCTGCAATGACGACTTTCTTGCCTAGCTTATAAGTAATCTTGAATCCTGGGTTGGATTCTAATCCTGATAAGTTGGCAGAAATAACTGGAACATGTTCAAGATGCGCATCTTTTAATGCTTTTCTGATAAATGCGATATAGTTTGTAGCACGACATCCTCCTCCAGTCTGAGAAATAATAAGGGCTGTCTTATTGGTATCATATTTTCCGCTTTGTAAAGCTTCCATCATCTGTCCTGCTACAAGGATACTTGGATAGCATGCATCATTGTTTACATATTTCAAACCAGCATCGGTTGCTCCTTTATCTACGGAAGGAAGGACTTCGAAGTTATACCCTTCTGAACGCATTGCGGTTTCTACAAACTGGAAATGAATTGGAGACATCTGTGGACAAAGGATTGTCCATCCATCTTCCTTCATTTCTTTAGTAAATGATGGTTTATCTAATTCATAATGTTTACTTAAATCAATTTCATCGCATCTCTTCTTTACAGTTGCTTTCAATGAACGAATACGAATTCTGATTGGACCAAGGTTTGATGTTTCATCAATCTTGATTAATGTGAAGATCTTGCCTCTAGCCTGTAATAATTCCTGTACCTGATCAGCTGTAACCGCATCTAGACCACATCCAAATGATGTAAGCTGAACAAGATCAAGATTCTTTTGTGTAGAGACAAACTCTGCTGCACGATAAAGTCTTGAATGATAAGTCCACTGATCGACAACACGATATTCGCTCTTTTCATTTGCAAGTTCACATACTGAATCTTCAGTAAGAACCGCAAATCCTTCTGATGTAATCAAGTCAGCGATACCGTGATTGATTTCTGGATCAACATGATAAGGTCTACCAGCTAAGACAATACCTGGTTTATTATGTTCTTTCATCCATGCAAGAGCTTCCTTGCCCTTTTCACGAATGTCTTCTCTAGAACGTTCTAATTCTTCATAAGCCTTATCAATAGCTCTCTTTAATTCCTTATCAGAGATATTAAATTCTTCTGCTAATTCTTCTTTCAAGATATTAAAGAGTGTCTTTGGATTATTAAGCGATACAAATGGGTTCTTATAGTTAATGTCATTCAATTGGATGTTATCGACATTATTCTTAATTGTTTCAGGATAACTTCCAACAATTGGACAGTTATAATGATTACCTGCATCATTATATTCTTTTCTTTCATAAACAACCGATGGATAGAAAATAAAGTTGATATGTCTATGAATAAGATTTTCTATATGACCATGTGCTAATTTTGCAGGATAGCAGACATTTTCACTTGGAATAGATTCAATTCCCTTTTCAAATAGCGCCTTGCTTGAACGTGCTGATAAGACAACACGGAATTTAAGCTGAGTAAAGAATGTATACCAGAATGGGTAGTTTTCATACATGTTCAATACTCTAGGAATTCCGACATACCCACGGCTTGCTTCTTTTGGAGATAAAGAACGATAGCCAAAGATACGCTTGTTCTTATACTCATATAAGTTTGGATATTTCTTAGATGTAAGTGGTAGTCCTGCTCCACGTTCACATCTGTTTCCTGAAATAAACTGGCGGTGATCATTGAATTCAGTAACCGTCAGCATACAGTTGTTTGTACATAAGCCACAGTTTCTCATTGATGTTGTATATGTCAACTGTGATAATTCTTCTTTACTTAATAAAGTAGAAGGATCACCATCATCATTTTCAATGGCAATTCTTGCCATACCGTAAGCTCCCATCAATCCAGCGATATCTGGACGTGTGACTTCAATATTTGTTTCTTTTTCAAATGCTCTTAAGACAGCTTCATTATAGAAAGTACCACCCTGTACAACAACGTGAGTACCAATATCTTCCTTGCTTCTTAATTTAATAACCTTATATAAGGCATTCTTAATAACCGAATAAGAAAGACCAGCACTAATATCTTCAACTGAAGCCCCTTCTTTTTGAGCCTGTTTTACTTTAGAGTTCATGAAGACTGTACAACGTGATCCTAGATCCATTGGATGTCTTGATTTTAAGGCTAATTCTGCAAATTCTTCAATGGTATATCCTAATGATTTAGCAAATGTTTCAAGGAATGATCCACAACCAGCTGAACATGCTTCATTTAATGAAATGTTCTGGATAATATCATCTTTAATAGTAATAGCCTTCATATCCTGACCACCAATATCAAGAATGAAATCTACTTCTGGATCATAAGCTTTAGCAGCTGTATAGTGAGCAATTGTTTCTACTTCACCATAGTCAACCTTAATCGCATTTCTAATTAATGCTTCACCATATCCAGTAACCCCAGATTTAGCAATATAGGCACCTTCTGGCAGCATATCGTAGACTTCCTGCATAATATTGATAATCAACTGTAAAGGATTTCCTTCATTGGAACTATAGAATGACCAAAGAATAGCACCTTCTTCATCAGTTAAGATGACTTTAGATGTCGTTGAACCTACATCAATACCAACATAGACTTTACCTTTATGCTTCTTAAGACTATGTTTTCTTGTAATATGTTGAAGATGTCTTTCTCTAAATAAACGTAGTTCTTCTTCATTATTGAAAAGAGGCTCGATTTCATCAGTAAGCTCAGTCTTTACATTTTTAAGTACTTCTAGCTTATCAATCAAATAAGAAAGCTTTTTCGCTTCACCATCTTTTTCTTTCGCATTAAGACATGCTCCCATAGCTACGAAGAGCTGTGAGTTTTCTGGAAAGATGATTTCATCATCTTTAAGACCGATGGTTTCAATAAATCTTTGTCTTAACTGATCAAGGAAGTAAAGTGGTCCACCTAAGAATGCAACATTTCCTCTAATTGGCTTACCACAAGCCAATCCTGAGATTGTCTGATTAACAACAGCCTGGAAAATAGAGACAGCGATATCTTCTTTAGAAACACCATCATTGATAAGTGGCTGTACATCAGTTTTCGCAAAGACTCCACAACGTGATGCAATTGGATAAATGGTCTTATAGTTCTTAGCTAATTCATTAAGACCTGATGCGTCAGTCTGAAGCAATGTGGCCATCTGATCAATGAATGCACCTGTCCCACCAGCGCAGGTACCGTTCATTCTTTGTTCAAGAGCACCATCAAAATAAGTGATTTTTGCATCTTCTCCACCTAATTCAATAGCAACATCGGTTCTTGGAATATATGTTTCAACTGTCTTTGTACAGGCAATAACTTCTTGAATAAAGTCCACATTTAATGATTCAGCTAATGACAGCCCACCTGATCCTGTCATTGCAACATGAACTTCAATATCACCAATTTTATCTTTAACTTCACCAAGTACACTCTGAACAGTACGTCTGACATCTGAGAAATGTCTAACATATTGGGAATAAAGACATTTATCTTCTTCGTCTGTCAAATATAACTTAACTGTTGTTGATCCAACGTCAATCCCTAAGTAATATTTCACAATTACGCCTCCTTTTTTGATATAAGCAGTTCAAATAATAATAACTGATTATATCTTTTTTATCAAATTATATGCATGTTAAGATTTAATAATTTCAATCATAGTTTCATATAAACATTTTGCTTTCTTTTGTGAAAAAGCACGTCCATTGTTCTTCCATCCGCGATATGTAGAGTAATTAATACCAGCTTTTTCACAAATGATACGCATATTAAAATAGATACATTTTTGTTGAACAATTCTCTTGTAATCTTTATCCATGACAACCTCTCTATACCACTTTTTTGTATCATAAACATGATTATGGTATAGAATTTTAACACATTTGTCAATGCAAAAAAGGGTGTATAACACCCTCTTAAATAAGATTAACGATAACATAAATGACAAAAGAAACAACCCATGCAATCACACATTGCCATAGTACAACACCGATTGCCCAGCGTGCTCCTAGCTCTCTTTTTATTGAAGCAATCGCAGCCACACATGGTGTATAAAGAAGACTAAAGACAAGCAAAGAAGCTGCTGATGCAGTAGTGAGCACACTGTCAATTTTCATACCTGAAAATAACACCTGCATAGTTGAAACAACACTTTCTTTTGCCATAAAACCACTGACAAGAGAAGTGACAATACGCCAGTCTGCTAATCCCAATGGTGCAAACACTGGTACTAGCCATCCAGAAATCATCGAAAGAATGCTTTGATGGGATTCTTGTACCATATTAAAGTGAATATCAAATGATTTCATGAACCAGATCAATACGGTAGCCATAAAGATAACAGTAAATGCTCTTTGAATAAAATCTTTTGATTTCTCCCATAACAATTGAGCAACATTCTTTACACCCGGCATACGATAATTAGGAAGCTCCATCACAAAGGGAACAGCTTCACCTTTAAATAAAGTATCCTTAAATACCAGCGACATAATAATAGCCATAATAATACCCAATAGATACAATCCTGCCATCACGATCGCACTGTAAGACTTAAAGAACGCACTCGCAAAAAAGGCATAGATTGGCATCTTGGCACTACAGCTCATAAATGGTGTCAATAAAATAGTCATACGACGATCACGTTCACTAGGCAATGTACGTGTTGACATAACTGCCGGTACAGTACAGCCAAAACCAATTAACATTGGTACAATACTACGTCCAGATAGACCCATTTTTCTTAATAGCTTATCCATCACAAAAGCAACTCTGGCAATATAGCCACTATCTTCAAGCAATGAGAGGAAGAAGAACAATGTCACAATGATTGGCAAGAAGCTAAGTACGCTTCCTACTCCTTCAAAGATTCCATCAATGACTAATCCATGTACAACTGGATTTACATGTACACTTATCATCCATGCATCTACAAGGGATGATACTTGAGCAACACCTTTAGCTAACAGATCCTGGAAGAATGCTCCAATAACATCGAATGTTAAATAGAAGACCATCATCATAATCAATATAAACATAGGAATGGCTGTATATTTACCAGTAAGAATACGATCAATAGATTCAGAACGCAGATGTTCCTTACTGATATGTGGTTTTACTACCGCCTTCTTGCAGACTTTCATAATAAAACCAAAGCGCATATCCGCAATGCTGGCATTTTTATCAAGACCACGTTCTTTTTCCATCTGTAAGACAATATGATCAATGGTTTCTTTTTCATTATCATCAAGCTGTAAAGCTTCTTCTATAAGCTTATCCCCTTCAATCAGTTTGCTTGCGGCAAATCTCACAGGAATATGTGCACTTTTGGCATGATCTTCAATGAGGTGTCTTACTCCATGAAGACATCTATGCACTGCCCCATTGTGATCATTCTTATCACAAAAATCTACACGTTGTGGTATCTCCTGATACTTAGCCACATGAATAGCATGTTTAATAAGCTCATCCACACCTTCATTCTTAGCTGCAGAAATAGGAACCACCGGTACACCTAGTTCTGCTTCTAATGTATTGATATCAATATATCCACCATTATTTTTTACTTCATCCATCATATTCAACGCTACTACAATAGGAATATCCATTTCTAATAGCTGCATTGTCAAATAGAGATTTCTTTCTATGTTCATAGCATCAACAATATTAATAATGGCATTTGGCTTACTCATTACATAATTACGTGAAACAATCTCTTCACTTGAGTAAGGAGAAAGCGAATAGATACCAGGAAGATCTGTAATATGAGCATAGGAATACCCCCTGATAATTCCTTCCTTCTTATCCACTGTTACCCCAGGAAAGTTTCCTACATGCTGAGAGGAACCAGTAAGCTGATTGAACAGTGTTGTCTTACCGCTATTTTGATTACCGACTAAAGCAAACGTCAATCTCTCCTGATGTTCAGGTGCCTTTCTTTCTTTTCTTGGCTTAAAGACATCTTCTTCTCCTAAACCAGGATGTTTCTTCTCTTTAATAGAAACCTTCTTTTCTTCTTTAATACTATCAATAGGTACAACTTCAATCTTAGCTGCATCTTCTAATCTTAATGTTAACTCATACCCATGAACACGAAGTTCCACAGGATCTCCCATTGGTGCATACTTGATTACGCTAATATCCACGCCAGGAATAAGACCCATATCAAGAATATGCTGTCGAAGAGCACCTTCTCCACCAACAGAAGTGATTCTTCCACTTTGTCCAATATTTAAATCATTAATAGTTTTCATACATTCCCTCACATACATTTACACCCTAAAGCTAGTACACCCTAACCTGTTTGTCAATATAAATTAGCGCAAACTAACTAAAAACACACCCGCAGGTGTGTTTTAGTTTATTATACTTATTAAGAATACTTCCGATTTTATAACCACTTACTAATGATAGGAGAGGATATGAAAGTTTATTAAATTTTACTTATGTAATGAATAATATAAATTCATACCAATTAATACGAGTATTAAAAAAAAACGCTAAGTTTAAGAAAAATGTTGCTACTAGATCATTAAATTTAGCTTAACACCTGATTTTCTACTTTATAGCCACCTAACTTAAGTCATGATTTTTTAAATAATTGTAAAATGATCTTAAAAGGTCAGGTGAGTGCTA
>NZ_JAGBIX010000071.1:0-11535 GCF_017934775.1 Kandleria sp.
CAGTAAAACCATCAAAGCCAGTCAAGACAACAACAGTACCTGTCAAGACAGGGGATGACACTAACATCATCATGATGGTGATTGGAGGATTACTGTCAGCTGCAGTGCTTGCATATTTGCTTATCAGACATGCAATGAAAGCCTAATCTCATTGAAAGGACATATTTACGGAGAGAAGGAATCAGATGACTGAAGAACATTCCGGGGATCTTCTGTTCTTTCGCAGAAGACTCCTCAGCAGAAAGGAACTCGTCGTCTTTTGCAGAATGCATGGTTTATCAACCATTGGTACAAAAGAAGATTTAGAAAAACGCATCGTCTATTTCCTCAAGACAGGAAGAAGGCTTGATCCCTATCTGGATAAAGAGCCAGATCTATCGGAAATTTCCATGAATGACCGCATTGGGGAGAACTTTTCTCTGGAGGACAGGAATAGAGACTTCTTCAGGGAATATGTCGGAGAGGACTTTGATGAGGAGTTTCTTGAATGGCTCAAGGAACATCCCGACAGCACCTATGATGATGCATTGAATAAGTATTTAGAATTTAAGAAAAAACAATAATGTTTTTAACTCGTAATCCACTTTAAAGGGATCAGTTAAACCTGATCCCTTTTTACTGAGTTTTAGAAGGAGCCAGTCATGTCATATGAAATAAAGTTGGGGATAGGCATCGGTAAAATACAATTAGGAATGCATAGAACAATGGTCAATTCATTAATAAAAGATCTACGTAGATATTATGAAAGACCATATGGTTTTTATGATCTCAATGAGGATTTCATCATTTTCTATAATGACAAGAATCTCGTAAGCTGCATCAAATGCATTTCCCCTTATAAATTAAAAATCGCAAACTTTTCACTAAGTCACTATTCAGTGTGGGATCTTTATCTTATTGTTAATGATATATGTGAAGATCTCATCTTCACACATATTTCATTTAGAAGTGAAGAATTAAAATTATGTGTTACTTTTAATAAGAAACAGGTAAACAATGAAGGCATGGCCGATATGATTGATAGTGTAATAATTGCTAATAAGGATTATTGGACATTACACATTGATCTTTAATTCTACATAACAATAGTCTATTGCTTATTATAGCTTCTGTATAACAGAAGCTTTTTTTTATGTCATAAAATATTTTAATGTGCTTATTTCATAAGTATGATCAACTTTGAAAATATTTGGTAAAATATTTGTCTATAAATGAATATTTATGAAAAATAATGAAAATATCTGAAAAAATAATATTGTAAAGGATTCTCGTGACTGCTAAGATGAAGATAGAAAGGAGAAAAACAATGAAATTCGCAGCACGAATTAATTCATTCTTAAGAATGAAAAATCATGACATTGAGAAAACATTTTCTGATTTTAAAGGTTTATCTTTAGGGTATGTGGATCTAAATTATCCTGAGCACTGTATTAATTATACACCTCAGGAGATGAAGGCATTATTAGATTGCAATGATCTTACTCTAAATGGTGTTGCATTACGTTTTAGAGACAAATTTATCAATGGTGAACTTGGTAATGCGGATCCAAAGATTGCTGAAGAAGCATTGGATCTCTGTAAAAAGGCAGCTGACTATTGTCGTGAAGCAGGAGGACATGTTGTAACAATATGGCTTGGATTTGATGGGTTCGATTATAGTTTTCAAATTAACTATAAAAAAGTCTGGAATCAGCTTGTTCAAGCCTACAGAAGTATTTGTGATTATGCTCCAGATCTTTTAATTAGTATTGAGTATAAACCATATGAGGAAAGAGCATATGCTTTTTTGGACAGTATGGGACTCACAGGTATGATGATTAATGAAGTAGACAGAGCAAATCTTGGGATTACACTTGACTATTGTCATATGCTAATGAAACATGAAAATCCTGCTTTTGCTGCAGATCTATTTGGATCAAGAAAACAGCTTTATGGTATTCACGCTAACGATGGTTATGGAAGATGTGATGATGGGTTGATGGTAGGGACCGCTTCACCTTTTAAAACATTGGAACTTCTTTACTATCTCAAGAAAAACAAATGGGATGGGGTTATTTATTTTGATACATTTCCGATTATTGAAGATGCTGTTAAGGAAACAAAAAGCAATATGGAAATGATGGAGTACATGGATCAACTAATTGATAAGATTGGATTAGAATACATTGAAAAGATTGTAGATCGCAACGATGCCATTAAGGCTAGTCAATTAATGATGGAGTTCTTCAAGGGAGGAACAAATTATGGACTTTAAGCAAATAGCAAAAGATATTTTAAAAAATATTGGCGGTGCAGAAAATGTTGCTAATATTTCCCATTGTGCGACACGATTAAGATTACGATTAAAAGATGACAGTCTTGCGGATGAACAGGCCATTAAAGATATAGATGGTGTTGTAGATGTTATCAATAAGGCAGGACAATATCAAATTTTGATTGGTATTGAAGTACCTCATGTTTATGATGAATTTGAAATACTTGTAAAAGGAAATGAAGATAGTCAATTAGAAGAATCATCTGATGGAAGTGAAGGAATCATTAGTAAAATCTTTTCAGCCATTTCTGGTATCTTCGCTCCATTATTGCCTGTATTAGCAGGATCAGGGATTTTACGTGGCTTATTGATTTTATCAACACAAATAGGTCTTATTAGTGAAAAAAGTGGAACTTATTCAATCCTGTATGTAGCATCAATGTCAGTCTTTTATTTCTTGCCGGTATTATTGGCATTCTCATCTGCTAGACGATTTGGAGCGAGCCCTTATATTTCAGCTCTGATTGGTGCTGCCCTTCTTCATCCTGATTTTATTGCTATGATGGGTGATAAAGGAAATGGTGCAATGTCATCGTTTATGGGAATACCTGTTGTATTGATGAACTATAGTTCTACAGTTGTTCCTATTATTCTCTCCATTTGGGCTTTCTCTTATCTTTATAAGTGGCTAGACAAACATATTCCTGAATCATTGAAACTCGTTGTTGTGCCATTGATTTCTTTATTGATTATGTTGCCACTAACAGTAATCGTCATTGGACCAATTGGTGTATACAGTGGTGAAGCTATTGCTAATGTTGTTAACTGGTTGATTGAAAGAAGTGGATTACTAACAGGAATTCTCATTGGCGGAGGCTGGAGTGTACTAGTTAGTTTTGGAATTCATTGGGCCGTCAATCCAATTATGATTAATAATATTTCCAAGAATGGATTTGATTATATTTGCCCCCTTACATTTGCTTGTAACTTCGCAGTTATTGGCACTGCACTAGGTGTATTTCTTAAGGCCAGAAACAGAAAACTTAAAAACTTCGCAATGACAGGTGTTGTTACAATTGCTTTATCTGCAATTATTGAACCAACATTATTTGGTTTGCTTGTCAAGAACAAGAAATTATTCTTAGCACAGATTATTGGAGGAGCAGCAGGTGGAGCATACCTTGGCCTAATGAACGTAGTAACAAACGCATTTGTATTTGGAAGTGTAACGACTTTCCCAGCATTTATTGAAAATAGTGCCAATGTCATTCATGGTGTTATTGGTTTATTGATTTCAGTTGTTGTTGGTGCGGTATTAGGATATATATTTACTAAAAAAGAGGACGAGCTCGCTTAATAATTAGAATGAAAAAGTGTTGCGTTTATGGTATTATTATTAATAAAGTAGGTGTAAATAATGATTCCTTATGAACGTCAACAAAAAATTTTATCCATCATTGAAAAAGAGGAACTTGTAAAAATTGATCAGCTTTTAGAACTATTTCCAGAAATATCATCTTCTACTTTAAGAAGAGATCTAAAAGAGTTAGAGAAAAATAGAAAAATAGAAGCATTATCCGGAGGCGCTGTAAAGAAGATTTCTACTGTAGGGGAAATTCCTATTTCTACAAGACAAATGCTTAACAGTGAAAAGAAGGAAAAAATCGCAGATATTGCTGAACATTACATTGAAGATGGCGATATTATTTATCTAGATTCAGGTTCTACTTGTACAGCGATTTTCAAAAAAATCATGCAAAAAAATATTACGATTTATACTTCAAATACGGATGTGTTTGCTTTTGGTAAGAATATACGAGCACAAGTGATTATTCTAGGAGGATTGTTTAATCCTATTAATTCTTCTATTAGCGGATCATTAACTGAAGATGTTCTTAATAAACTCTATTTTAATAAAGCTTTTATTGGAGCTAATGGTCTCGATGCGAAAAGAGGTGTAATGACACCTACGTTTGAAGAGGCTTTAAAGAAAAAGATGGTAAAAGAACACTCTGATCAAACTTATCTTGTATGTGATAGTACTAAGTTCCATGTTTTATCTAATGTGAAAGCATTTGATTTAAAAGATGTTATTGTGATTACGGATCAGATGGATAATAACTTAAGTGAACATGTATCTTTAATTATTGATTAAAGAGAGTCCTCAAAAGGACTCTCTTTTTTAGGAGGTTATAATGAAACTATTATGTGCAAGTCTTATGTGTGTATCGTTCACACAATTAAATAAAGAAATTCAGGCACTGGAAGAGGCACAAGTTGATATGATGCATTGTGATATTATGGATGGAAATTTTGTTCCTAATATGGCCATGAGTCTAAGTGATATAAGAGCAGTGAGAGAATTAACGAAAATAAAGATAGACTGTCATCTTATGATTGATAATCCTTCATCCAAGGTAGACTGGTTTATTGATGCAGGAGCTGATCTCATTTATATTCATCCAGAATCCGATCATAATGTCATTAAAACACTCCAGCATATAAAAGAAAGGGGTGTAGAGTGCGGTCTAGCAATTAGTCCTGACACGTCCATTGAACAAGTGAAAGAAATGCTTGAATACTGTGATTATATTATGATTATGACTGTTCATCCTGGATTTGCCGGCCAGCATTTCTTGGCATCAATGAAAACTAAGATAAAATCATTTATAGAAGAAAAGGATCATTACCAATATAAAATAATATTGGATGGTGCTTGTTCCCGTGATGTTATTTCTACATTTTCTAAACTAGGATGTGATGGCTTTGTATTAGGAACAAGTGCACTCTTTCATAAGGAAAGGAATTATAAAAAAGAAGTTGAGGTGATTAGAAAGCTATGAAAATTGGTATAGGAAATGATCATGTAGCATTAGAATATAAACTAAGACTAAAAGAATATATTGAAGAAAAATATGATATTGAAGTAATCGATTATGGAACATCATCTACAAAAAGATTCGATTATCCTATTTCCGCACAAAGAGTTTCGCAAGCAGTTATCAATCATGAAGTAGATCGAGGCATACTGATTTGTGGAACAGGTGTTGGTATGGGAATAGCAGCTAATAAATATCCTGGCATCCGTTGCGTAACCTGTTCAGAACCATATTCTGCGAAACTATCTCGTGAACATAATAATTCAAATGTATTATCCTTTGGTTCACGTGTTGTAGGAATTGAAGTTGCAAAGATGATTATTGATGAATGGATTCAAGCTGAATATGAAGGTGGTAGACATCAAAAAAGACTAGATATGCTAGAATCACACAATTTATCAAAATTGTAAGTCATTAATAACATCATTGTTCGTTATAGTATAGTTGTAGTAAAAATCTACTACTTATTCATAATTTCCCTTTTACAATTAATCCCTTATCAGAAACGCAAGGCATATAATCCTTGCGTTTCGTTGTTATGTTTTTACAACTTTAATTCCAATTAGAAACATTTATCTTCTTATCATTTTAGCTCTGTACTTTTTTGAATTCATCGTTAGATGATTTTTGCCATGATTGTCCGAAAATAGTATAAGCGCATTGCTTCTTTTATATTCTTAAATGTGGGTGTTACAACTATCATTGATTGATGTTCACGTCTTGAAAGAGAATATGATATAAAATTATAATAAGAAACAAACCATGAGGAAGTCATAAGCTTATTTCTTGCAGATAAATTACTAATACTTTATGGGTATTCACTGTTATCTATACATTCTTGAATAAGTAGAAACACTAATAATTTATTACTTATTATTTGACCTAATAAGTAATAGATTGTTTTTTTATGATATGTAATTGACGTAATAGAATAATTTTTTCGGAAACTCCTGATTTATTAGATTAATACAATATAATTTAGTACAATATATTCAAGAAAGATCATTACATTTGAGTTTTAGGAGAGGAGAAAAACTATGAAGAGATTACTAACAGTTGTGGTGTGCTTTATCGCCATTGCAGCTATTGGCATCAGTAATGTTAATGCGAAAGCAAAAACTACGTATTATGGATTTTATGGATCGGTCTGTACAGTATTCAAGAAGAGAGGAGACAAGCTTACTGTTAAGACACAAAAGGGTTATCCAATAGAATATTATAAGAAGAATCGTTTGTTTACAGCTAAGAATGTAGGTACTAATAAAACATTCAAGCTAAACAAGAAGACAAAGTATTATAGTGCATCTGTAGATAATCATATGCGTTTATATGATCCAGGAACTGTAAAGAAAGTTTCTATGAAAAAGATAAAAAAATATTGGAAAGAATCACGTAACGATGAATATGAAATTTATCCAATAGTAGTCGTAAAGAACGGTGTGGCTACAAAAGTGGTTTGCTGTTTCTCATAAAAAGATAACACAAAAAAGATATGGGGTGGGCCCATATCTTTTTTGTGTTATTTTACTTTAACTGTTTTTATAGTTGACCAGTTTCCATTTACTTTACCATTAACACCACGTACTTTAATCTGGTATTTCTTTTTTGATTTTAGTTTTTTGATAACCAATGATAATTTTTTAGTTGTTTTGTATTTCCAAGATTTTGATTTTTTTAGCTTATATGCAATTTTATATGTTTTTGCATTACTTGCTTTTTTCCATGAAATAGTGATCTTCTTTTTACCGGCTGAAGTTTTTCTGATTGATATTTTTCCTACATGAATAGATGCTCTTTTTTTAGAAAATGAGATGACAGGAGAAGTTTTTAATTTAAATCTTACTTGAATTGCATTACTTGAATTAGATGACCAAGTTGTTGGATTAGTAAATTTATAATAATTAACAGCTTTCTTATTTTGATAAATATAACCAATGTACCATGCATAAGATCTAGGACTAGTATGGCTACTGTCACCACAACATTCATGAATACATTTTCCATAGTTCGTAGTACCAGGCCAATACAAATATACGTATTCGTGCCCATTATCTGTTCCTCTTTTAAAGACTGTCATGTTTGTAGAAATTTCATCACGATGATTATATTTACTTGTTTTTTTATAGTTTGAATAAGTTCCTGCAGTTGGCCCACACCAATGGAAATAATAAAATCCTACCTGAACTCTTGTTTTAGATGTAGTTAGCTTATTATCGCTTCAATATGTTCCACCACTATTTACATATTCAGTTTTTACTAGACCAGCATTAGTCCAATTAGCCCCTGGAGAACTCGTCGAGATTTTTTCTTCTTTATTTAAATACTCAATGGTATATTGATTTTTATTTACATAAGTTGGTAATACTGGAGCATATGTCCATCCATCAGATTTCTTTGTAGTTTTCGGATTAATATAGGTTTGAGGAGCTGCAACGGCAGTATAATTTCCCTGTTTATCATAGATGTAAATGTGAGTATTATAGTTTCCATATTCATTTTTATGATCGGTAATATTTACTCTGTAACTGTATGTGTTGCCATTAACTGTTCCTCTTGCTGAAGTATTTGTCATCCAATTTGGTTGAATATCATCTTGAGAATTGTAGCTTGTCCAAGTTGGAAATTGAACACGATCAATTCCGCTTTTATCTGTAGCAGTACAACTAACTGTATATCCTGATTCAGATACATTACTTATTTTTATATTTGATAATGTCGGATTCGTTCTATCTACATATGCAGATGGATTTCCTGGCTGATATGATGCAACGTTTCCTACATCATCGTACGCATAAATATGTGTAGAATAATAACCTTCTTCATTATTGTGATCAGACGCCTTTACGCGGAATGTCCAAGTTGTTCCATTTTGTGAACCTTTTATTATTGTATTAGTAGACCAATTGGAAGCTAAATCATCTTGACCTTTATAAACAGTCCAAGTTGGAAACTGAACTCTATTAATTTTATTGCCACCTGTAACGGTACATGAAACCGTGTATCCGTCTCTAGATATAGCAGTAACTTTTACATTTTTTATAGAAGGTTTAGCTGTTGATCCTGAAGAGAAGTTAGGACGGATGACACCCCAATAAGGTGTATAATTATTTATATAGCTCGGGCTATTATATGCAAAAGTCTTTTTTTGTACTATTTGCACATTATTATAGTTTTGATGATAACTGATATTTGCAGATTCAGCAATTGCAACATGACCATATGATCCGCCTGGACCTGCTGAATAAACTAATATATCTCCCTTTTGTGGAACAGCACCTTTTATTCTTGACCAACCACTAGGTAATGCATTTGTTGCATAATCTTTTGCATTACCAGGAACACGTGAAACACCTAAAAAATCATAATAGTAACAAATTAAACTTACACATTGACCTGTGCCTACTTTTTGTCCAACCTTTGATTTCACCCAATTAATAGCCTCATCAGCAGTTTTAGAAGTTGCATGAACACTAATTATTTTTGAATTGAGAGTTATAGAGAATAACATCATTATAACTATAGATAATCTAAAAATCTTTCTTTTAATCATATAAAATCATCCTTTCTATAGTTATTATAGTTATTAACAAAGTAGAAAAGCAAGAGTAACCATATGGTTGCATAAATTTATTTGACTATTTTTTGACAATCGATCTATGCGAGAATTTCGAAAATCATTTAACTTATTTTTTAACTTATGTAAAGTATTATTCAAAGATTATTTTTTTCTAAAACACAATTTTAATGGAAAATAACGTCATATTTAAGTAAAATAAAAATAGATAAGGGATATGGCATATTAAAAGATCATTAAGAAATGAGGGATAATATGAAAAGAAAACTATTAAAAGTAGTGTCGGTTATTGTTTGTCTCTTTATGCTTTCAGTATGCGTTAATAATGTAGATGCTGCTTCTACAAGATATTATTCAGTATTGAATCAAGGTGTTAAGACATTTAAGAAGAGCGGACGCAAACTGACTGTTAAAACGAAAAAATATTATAAAATTGCCTACTATAAAACAAATAATATGGCAAAAGTTAAATATGTTGGTTATTCAAAAAAGTTTAAGTTAAGTAAAAAGTGTAAGTATTATTGGGCTGCAATTGCAGGATATAATCGTTTATACGATAAGAAATACATGAAGAAGACGACTTTCTCAAATATTAAATCAGCTATTATTAAAGCTAGACAGTACGATTCTTGGGAATTCAGAATTGTATTTGTAGTAAAGAATGGTGTAGTTACTAAAGTACTTGCAGTATCTGCATAAATTAAATTGCTTAAAACGGAGCTAATCCCCCCTTCCAGGCTCTGTTTTAATATTATGATAAGCGGAACAGAAATGTTCTGCTTTTTTTTAAGAAGAGATGCAACTGTTTGGTGGCGCTATCAAAAAATGGTAAACTTTTATTAAGGGTAATAATTAAATTGATAATAAAAGGGAAGTGAATTATATGAAATGCTCAAAATGTGGAAAGACGTATGATGACAAATTAAACTTCTGTCCATTTTGTGGAGAAAAGTCTCATGTAGTACAAGATAATATTGAGATGGATAATAATTATGGAGGTACACTTAACCGTATTCTCAATATTATTTGCAGTAAAACTGTATTATCTGCTATTTGTGTAGTAGCTGGTGGATTATTAGCGTTGTCATTTATCAAAGTATCATCATTTCAATCATATCTTGAAACAGAAGAAATCTCAGAACCATTTAAAGTGTTAAAGGCAGCATCCAATAGCATTAGCTCTATACCAAGATATTTTGCTTGGTCAAAATATTTAAGCATATATGTTTTTGTTGTTTCACTAGTTAATGCAATTAGAAAAAAAGAAATAGACTATACTGTGTTATCATCTTTAAGTGCACTGAATGCTTTTGTATTGATCATTAATTCAAAAACAGTCAGTATATTAAAGCAGATTATGAATCTTGATTTATCATCATTATATAGTTCTTTCTATTTCTTTTCTTCAAATGAGTCTGCTTATAGACTTCTTAAAAATCCAGATCGATTAGTACAAGGTATTCAAGGAGAAGCAGGGTTTGGAATATTTTTTCTTATTGCAGCTGTTCTTATGTTCATTTTCTATTTGAATCAGCCTCACAAGTATGAAAAGTTTAATTTTAAATATTTAGAGACTATTCAAAAGACAGTATCTAATAAATACGAAGATTTAAAAAGTGAACAAGCAAAGCTGAATAGTAAAGCTAGCTGTGCAAAGTGTGGTCGAACATTAGATGTAGATATGAAATTTTGCCCTTCATGTGGAGAACCAGTAACAATTGAAGAACATAAAAACCATTGCAAAAAATGTGGTAAAGAGTTTGCAAAAGATATGAATTTTTGCCCATATTGTGGTGAAAAGGCTGAGAGGGTAGAGAAACTTGTAGATACACAAGCTATGAGAGAAGAACTCTTAAGAAGAAATGGTAAAAAGCTTTGTAAAAAATGTGATAAAGCATTTAATATAGAAATGAACTTTTGTCCATTTTGTGGTGAAAAGTATGAAATACAAAGTGAGAATAATACAATAAGTTTTGTTGGTGATAAGTTTAAGGAAAGTCCATTTTTTAAGAATTACTATGTGCAGTTATTTAGTCAAATTAAACTATTATCTAAAATCGGTATTATAGTAGGTGCACTATTATCGGGAACCCTTGTTTTGGTATTTGGAATCAGTAATACTATGAGCACGGAATCTTTTTCATCTACATTTGAAAGCATGAAAGCTTTTATTAATGTATGTAAGATTGTACCGGTTGTCTACTATATCTCTTTAATTGCATGTTGTTTTGTTTGTATTTTTGCGATTGTTAATTTACTTAAGGAAATAGAGATAAAGGTATTTATATTAGCTCTAGTGACAGGTATCAATTCACTGTTGCTTTTAGGAAGTATGAATACTATAAAATTGATATCAGGATTGTATTCATTAGATTTATCAGATGTAATGGAAGGTAATATTTCTTCATCTTTAGTTAACAGTGCTGGTAGATTTTTACAAGATCCAGAGCAGGCGATGAAAGATTTAACAATTGCTTTCGGTTTTGGATTCATTCTTTTAGGCTATTGCATTTATCTGTATATTCAATGTAAAAAGAATAATTCCCAATAAAAAAAGATCAATCAGTAGTTACTTTACTGATTGATCTTTTATAGTCTTATTTAGTCTTAACAGTCTTAGTTGAAGAGAATGCGCTACTACTATTATTGTAGGCACGGATTTTTACTTGGTATTTCTTTTTCTTTTTCGCTAAGTTTAAGAAAAATGTTGCTACTAGATCATTAAATTTAGCTTAACACCTGATTTTCTACTTTATAGCCACCTAACTTAAGTCATGATTTTTTAAATAATTGTAAAATGATCTTAAAAGGTCAGGTGAGTGCTATGA
>NZ_JAGBIX010000072.1:0-22159 GCF_017934775.1 Kandleria sp.
CGCCCTTTTTTGGGGCTTTTTTCTTTACAAAAAGGACATGATGGAAAGGCTGAGAATCCATCATGCATGACTTGGTAATTTTAATGTAAAAAAGAGAGACGTAACGAAATGCTTAAATCATTTCGTTACAGCCTCTTTTTTATCTTCTCTGTGATTTTTGACATTGAAGCATATAGATAACTGGTCCTGTGACACTCATTGCAAGAGCAAGGATTCCTAAGAAGAATCCAAAGTCATAGTTGATAAATATGCTTGAAACTGCTGAATGTCCTCTTAATGCTGGAATCATGAATAAGATCACATTGACACCACATACAATAAGAAGATCTAGATATGGTCTTTTAGTAGCAGTGAAGTAACATAATAGAGGCAATGTCACTAAAAAGATGTAGCTAGTAGCTGAGAATGAGAAAATATTGAAGTCATATGAACGATATATGCTTAATCCACTGTATGAGATGCTCTTAAATGGCAAGAATAAGCTAATAAACAATAAGAAACATCCAATATATGTTAATGCCTGCCATGGGTCAACTTGAGCTCGTGGGGCAACACGATTGCTTCTATAGGCATTCTGATATTCACCTTCCTGAGTGCTTCTCGTTGACTGAGTATACGTGTTTGTATAAGCCCCAGTATTGTTTTGTGTACCATTATAGGTATTGAATGTCTGATTCATATTAGGATCCTGTGGTTCATTGTAAGTGTAATGAGATTCATTCACATTAGAATCCTGAGGTTCATTGTAAGTGTAATGAGACTCATTTACATTAGAATCCTGAGGTTCATTGTAAGTGTAATGAGATTCATCTACATTAGAATCCTGTGGTTCATTGTATGTGTAATGAGATTCATTTACATTAGAATCCTGAGGTTCATTGTAATTGTTATATGACACATTTACATTAGGTTCTTGTGGCTGAATGTCTTCTCTTGTTACCTTTTGACCACAAAAAGGGCAAAAGACAGCATCGTCTTCAATCTGTCGTCCACAATTTGTACAATACATATTGTTTTCCTCCTTGATAGATATTGTTAACAGTGTATCATTTTTTTACATATTTTTAAATGATATATTTAATGTAAAAAAGGTCAAATGAGATTTGACCTTTTTTTACTTCATTAATGATTGATAGATGTTATCTAGATCCACATCTTTGCTGTGATCTACAAAAGAGATTTTTAATCCATCATTTTCATCATATCTTGGAATTACATGAACATGGAAATGATGAACAGTCTGACCAGCTGCTTCACCAGCATTTGTTAATACATTACATCCGCTTGCATTAAATCTTTCTTTGATGCGATTAGCTAATACCTGAGCAACCTTGAAAACATGTGCTATAATTTCAGGATCAGCTGTCAGCATTGAATCATAATGCTTTTTTGGAATAACAAGTGTATGTCCAACTGTTGCCTGAGATAAATCTAAAAATGCGATGCATAGATCATCTTCATGAATAATTTTTCCAGGAATCTCTTTATCTGCAATTTTACAGAAAATACAATCTGCCATAATCATATCCCTCCTTATCCCTTATTTTACTACGAATATGAATAATATAAAAGAAAGGAATCTCATTTGAGATTCCTAATCATTAATATATTTCTTATTGATAGCCTTGATTTCTTTTTTAAGTTTCTTGTCATAGACAGTAAACTTATATTTCTTCAAGTAGAAGATTTCAGCATCACTATCAATATCAGATACACTACCAAGATCATTGATATAAGTATCTTTGTTCTTGTTCTTATCAGTATTGTAGACATACACTACAACATACTTTTTAGTAGACTGCTTAATGACAGTAGGGTAGACACCATCATTCTTCATTGAAGAGAACTTAGAAAGATTATTCTTGATTCTCTTGTTTAATGTTGTTGTATCAGTCTTAGAAGTAACAAGCTTATAATCATTAGCATTGCTTGAATAAGCAGCATCTTTCATGAGCTTATCGAAAGCTTCCTGGCTTGTAGCTTGTTTAATAAGCTTTAAGGCAATAGATTCTTTTTCAACAGTGATAGTCTTGATATAAGCTGGAGTATAATTCTTTAAGATAGTATTATACTGTTCTTTTAGATACTTGTTCTTTAGTACTGTCTTTTTGGCAGTAGGAGTAACAAATTCTTCTCTGAATGTTTTAACATCCTTATATCCAAGACTAGTAGCATAGGATTCAACTGATCCCATGTATGATTTATAGCTGTCTTCAAGTTTCTTGACTTCTTCATCAATCTGAGACTGATATGTTTTTGAAGGCAATTCTTTATTCGCAATTGCGTTGTAGGCATTATCTACAGTCTTTTGTGCTCCGGATTGATCAAGCAGGTATTCAAAATAGCCTTGCTTAGAAACAGTGACATCACCGGTAATGACATCCTTGTTTCCTGATACCTTAGTAGCATAGCCATCGTTGTTTTTAGTGATGATATAACCTGTAAAACATCCTGCAATAATAAGGACGATGACAACGATCATAGCGATACTTTTCTTAGAAAGCGTAAATCTTTTTTTCTTAACTTCTACTTTATGTATTCTTCTGAACTGAGTTGTATCAACTGATTCTTTCTTTTCTGCCATTAGGAATCTTTCCTTTCATCTGATCTTTTCTTCAGCTGTTCTTTGATGAATGACTGAAGTGTGTTCTTGATAGTCTTATCATTATAATTGATCTTGTAGCTATTAAATACAATGTAGACAAGATAATTATCATAAGTGATAAGAGGAGAGTTGATATCTACACTCTTAAGTTCCTTCTTGATTGTTTCTTTATCTGTAGTATCACAGTGAAGAATATAGAAGGCACTTGAACCAGTGATAACATCAGAAGTTTCACCAGATTTAAGTTCAGTAGCTTTCGATTGAACATCTGTTCCATAAGTGTCACTTAATGAAGATGTACTATCGACAATTCCAAGTGATCCTTTCGCATCCTTTGTATTGGTATCAGTAGAATACTTTTTAGCAACTGTACCGAAGTCCTGTCCTTCTTTTAGAAGATCCTGTACTTCCTTTAGATTAGCCTTTTCATCAGCAGTTGGATTTGTTGGATCAGCTGCAGAGACGGCGATGATAGAAACCTTACGTGGATTGGCAATCTTGTAGTAGTCTTCAAAGACAGTATTGAAATGCTTTTTGATATATGATTTCATCATTTCTGCATACTGCATTGAGTAGACAAGACGTTTCTTATAATCATCGATGCTCTTATAGCTTCCTGATGATTTTAAAGCAGTCTCTAACTGTTTTTTAGCGGTATCTTCATCACCATACTGCTGCGTATAGGAATTAAGTACCTGATTATAAGTATCTTCCGCATTCTTTTTCATGTCATCAGTAGCAGGGAACTTCTGATCGATAAGCTGATCTAAGACGTAAGAGAATAATGCATTCTTTCCGCTTGTTCCTTTACTTAACTGATCATAAAGCGTATCGGCACTGATATTTGAAATGGATGTGCTAGCAGCGATGCTTTTTCCATCGACAGTCTTGCTGCCACACCCTGACAATAACAACATCGAAGAGAGTGCGAGCGCTGTTATTTTCTTGGTTTTCATAAAAAACCTCCTTTGTATAGTTCGCAAGATATACTATCATAAAAGGGCTTTTTTTTCAATAAAGCACATCAAAATCCCATTATTGACCATAATTTCACTAAATGACATCTTAAATAAATTTATCAAATGATTTGAGATATACATTCCTTTATATTAAAATAACCAACGAGGTGAATTATTATGTCAGTACTAAAAATTAAAGATCTTCATGTATCAGTGGGAGACAAGGAGATCTTAAAAGGTGTAAACTTAACAATAAATACGGGTGAAGTACATGCTTTGCTTGGTCCAAATGGTAATGGGAAATCGACATTGTTGTCAGCTATCATGGGGCATCCTGCCTATAGCGTAACGAAAGGGTCTATCACATTAGATGATGAAGACGTTTTAGCAATGAGCGTCGATGAACGTAGCAGAAAAGGTCTATTTTTAGGAATGCAGTATCCTCAGTCTATTCCTGGAGTGACAAACTCAGACTTTTTAAAGGCTGCAATCAATGCCAGAAGAGAAGAACCAATGAGATTGTTCCAGTTTATCAAAAAGCTAGATAAGGCAATTGATGAACTAGAAATGAATGAAGATCTTGCACATAGATATTTAAATGAAGGATTCTCTGGAGGAGAAAAGAAACGTAACGAAATTCTTCAGATGAAACTTCTAGAACCAAAGTTCGCATTATTGGATGAAATTGACTCAGGTCTTGATGTTGATGCATTAAGAATAGTTAGTGAATCTATTAATAATATGAGAAATGACGATCTTGGCATGGTCATTGTTTCTCACTATGATCGTCTATATGAAAACATTCGTCCAACTCATGTTCATATTTTAGTAGATGGACAGATTGTTGTTGATGGCGGTTATGAATTAATTAAAAAAGTCAATGAAGAAGGCTTTGAATGGGTTAAAGAATTAGGTGTAACATTTAAGGAAGAAGAAAAGAAAATAGCGCCAATGTCACTTGGATCATGTGGTGCTAAGGTAACACGAGATGAGTAATATTGAATTAAGCTATGATCACTACATTGTCATTAAAGACAATGTAGTGACAGGCTCATCGCTTCCTTCAAATGTCTCATTTAATGAGAATACTTTAACCTTTGAAATAGGCGCACCTATTTCTTTACATGTCATTTTGATCTATGAAAACACTAAAATACATTATGATTTCAAAGATCATGTTCATGCAGAAATCATTGAATCACGTGCCTGTCATGCAGGCGGACGTCTTGAAAGAGAAATTTCTTTAGGAAAAGATGCACATGTCAACATGTTCAATGAAATTGTTTCAGATGAAAACAATGAACTACAATTTATCGATGAAGGTTCACTTGATGAGAATGCTTTATTGCAGATCGGGTACAATGAACTATCAGATAATATCATCGATGGTCAATATCATTTTAAGTTAACTGGTGAAGGCGCACAGGCCAAAGTGCGTATGGCCATGCTTTCTCGTAAAGATGAAAAGAAACATTACTGTGTTCATATTGAACATCTTGCTCGTCATACAACTGGTATCATGGATAATTATGGTGTTGTTAAGGATGAAGCAAGATTAACAGTAGATGGTATTGGAACAATCAATAAGGGCTACAATGGCTCTGTTGCACATCAGACAAACAAGATTATTGTGTTTGATGAAAAATGTCAGGCAAGCGCTAATCCATATCTTTATATTGATGAATATGATGTCACAGCATCACATGCTGCTGCAGTAGGAAAGATGGATGAAGATCATCTTTATTATTTACAAACCAGAGGTTTAACAAAACGTCAGGCTATGCAGCTTATTACTTATGGTTATCTTGAACCAGTTATTCATGTTGTTGATAATGAAATGCTTCAAGAAAGATTCCAGGAAGCACTTGCAAAGGTAGGTGCGTAAGAATGGATATTGAAAAAATAAGAAATGATTTCCCAATGCTTAAAACAAAGATGCAGGGACATGATTTAATATATTTAGACAACGGGGCTACAACACTTAAGCCTAAGGCTGTCGCTGATGCAATTTATGAATACTTGACTTGCTATTCAGGGAATGCACATCGTGGGGATTATGATTTATCCCATACTGTCGATACAGCTTTTGAAAATGCCAGAGAAGATGTAAGGCGTTTTATCAATGCTAAGCGTGTAGAAGAAATCGTCTTTACTGCTGGTGCTACTGATTCATTGAATATGGTAGCCTATGGCTATGGCTTGACTCATCTTCATGAAGGAGATGAAATCATCTTAAATGTCGCTGAACATGCCAGCAATACATTGCCATGGTTTGATGTAGCTAAAAAGACAGGCGCTAAGATTGTCTATGCGCCACTTACTGATGGCTGTGTCACTTTGGAAGGAATCAAGAGTGTCACAACTGACAAGACAAAAATTATTTCAGTAGCGATCGTATCCAATGTAATGGGATATGTTGCTCCAATTAAGGAGATTATTAAATTTGCTCATGAACATGATATCATTGTTGTATGTGATGGAGCACAGAGTGTTCCTCATCATATTACTGATGTCATTGCAGATGATATCGATTTCTTAGCATTCTCTGGACATAAGATGTGTGGACCTACTGGTATTGGTGTACTTTATGGTAAATATCATCTTTTAGATGAAACATCACCAACACGTTATGGTGGAGGTTCAAATGCGCGCTACAAGAGTAATCTTGAAGTTGATATGAAAAAACCACCATATAAGTTTGAATCTGGTACACCTAATATTGAAGGTGCCATTGGTTTAGGTGCCGCTATTCGTTATCTTGAAGGCATCGGCATGAAGGACATCATGGAAAGAGAAGCAAAGCTTAGAGCTTATGCGATTGAAAAGCTGAAAGCTTTGGATAATATTACAATCTACAATGAAAATGGTACTGGTGCCATTGCCTTCAATATTAACAATGTCTTTGCACAGGATGGCGCAAGCCTCTTTAATGCCAATGGTGTGGCAGTAAGAGCTGGTGAACACTGTGCAAAGCTTCTAGATGAATATCTAGGTGTAAGAACAACACTAAGAGCATCATTCTATTTCTACAATACAGAAGAAGAAATTGATGCCTTCGTGGAAGTATGTAAGAAAGGAGATGATTTCCTCGATGCGTTCTTTGGATAATCCGCTTATTTTAAGAGAAATCATCATGGATCATTATCAGAATCCAAGAAATCATGGCATAGTCGATGAAGAAGGCTATAAGAAAGTCAATATGAACTCTGAAACTTGTATTGACAACATTGATGTAGAAGTCAAGATGAACAACGATATCATTGAAGATATTCGTTTTGATGGAGAAGCATGTGCTATTTCTACAGCATCTACATCAATCATGACTGAACTTGTTAAAGGCAAGAGTGTTGAAGAAGCTAAAGCTATTCATCAGCAGTATATGAACATGATTTTTGAAAAAGATTATGATGAAGACCTTCTTGAAGAAGCCATTGCTTTCAAGAATACACATAAACAGGCTAATCGTATTAAATGTGCGACAATTGGCTGGAATGCGTTGGAAGAATTGATTTCTTCTAAGGAAGGAGAATAGTATGAGCGTAGATAAAAAGAAATACGACCATATTTCTTCTGAAAACATTGCTGATTTTAAAGATGAAGAAGTAGCTGTATTTAAGACTCCAAAAGGGTTGAATGAAGAGATTGTCAGAGAAATCTCACAGATCAAGAATGAACCTGAATGGATGCTTGAATATCGTTTAAAATCTTTAAAGTGTTTCTTAGAAAAGCCAATGCCAACTTGGGGTGTTGACTTGTCAGATATGGACTTTGATGAATATACTTACTATTTAAGACCAAGTGATACAACTACTGATAAATGGGAAGAAGTACCTGAAACAATCAAGAATACCTTTGATAAACTTGGTATTCCTGAAGCTGAACAAAAATTCCTGGCTGGTGCGAGTGCCCAGTATGAATCGGAAGTTGTCTATCACAATATGCTTGAAGAAGTAAGAGAAAAGGGAGTCATCTTCCTTGATATTGATTCAGGATTAAGAGAACATCCTGATATCTTCAAGAAGTATTTTGATACTGTCATCCCTTATTCTGACAATAAGTTCTCCGCATTGAATGGAGCTGTATGGTCAGGAGGTTCATTTATTTATGTACCACCAGGAGTGACATTAGAAAAGCCATTACAGTCATATTTCAGAATCAATTCTGAAAGAATGGCACAGTTTGAACGTACCCTCATCATTGTAGATGAAGGTTCACATATTCATTACGTAGAAGGATGTACAGCACCTTCTTATTCAAAAGACTCACTTCATGCTGGGGTTGTTGAGATTGTGGTAGGAAAAAATGCATCATGCCGTTATACGACAATCCAGAACTGGTCTAAAAATATCTACAATCTTGTTACACAAAGAGCAAAGGTAGACGAAGGCGGTTCTATGGAATGGGTTGATGGTAACATCGGATCAAAGGTTACCATGAAATATCCTGCCTGCATTCTTGCGGGAGAAGGAGCACGTGGAAGCGTAACGACAATTGCAGTAGGAGATAAAGGACAAATTATCGATTCAGGGGCAAAAATGATTCATCTTGCACCAAATACATCAAGTCAGATTATCTCTAAATCAATTGCAAGAAATGGCGGACACGCTGATTATCGTGGCCTTGTAAGACATGGCAAGAAAGCCTACAATGCAAAAAGCAAGGTGGAATGTGATACATTGATCCTTGATCGTCAGTCTTCAAGCAACACAGTACCAACTAACATTATGTTAAACAATGATTCAACTATCGAACATGAAGCAACTGTTTCAAAAGTATCAGAAGAACAGCTCTTTTATCTGATGAGCCGTGGCTTAACTGAAAAAGAAGCAACAGAAATGATTGTTATGGGGTTCATTGAACCATTCAGCAGAGAGCTTCCTATGGAATATGCGGTAGAATTGAATCAGCTTCTTAAATTGGATATGACTGACTCAGTTGGATAAAAAACAAGCAAGAAAAGAAATGATCACAAAGCGTCTCTCACTAGATGAAGAAACGCTTTGTTGCTATAACGAAAATATTTTAAACAAAATAGAGGACAATATTCATTTTAAAGAAGCCAAAACAGTAGCTGTCTATGTAAGTGCACGTAATGAAGTTGATACAAAAAAACTGATGACTAAATATTTTGGTAAAAAGAAAATTGTTGTTCCACGTATTGAGGGAGACATGCAGTTTTATGAGATCCGTTCTTTTGATGATCTTAAGCCAGGATATTTTGGTATTGAAGAACCAGTAGGCAATCAGCAGGTATCACCTGATGATATTGATGTAATGATTATACCGATGCTCATGTTTGATAAAAACAAGAATCGCATTGGCTATGGAAAAGGATTCTATGATCGCTATCTGGCAACATATAAGGGCTATAAGCTTGGAATTGGTTATTCTTTTCAGCAAGTAGAAGACACTTTTCCTCATCAATATGACATCAGAATGGATGAAATCATCACAAATGAAACAATTTTGTAAAAATTTTGTCAAAATTTCTATTAGATATTCAAATCGATCACCATTTAAAAAGTATGCATAAAAGCATACTTTTTTACGTTTTCTAGCTATAAAAATAATGTACTATAAAAAGAAAGCCCTTTCTTTTTTGAATGGGTTTTGAATTGTGAATTGAAGATGAGTATGTTATAATTTTGTTATGTTTGAGGTGACGTTTAATGGTAGGAGAATTAACAGTTAAGATTGATCAGAACAATATTAGAGAATCACTTTCGATGATTCGTAATGAGATCAAAGATGATATGGAAATCAGAAATGATAAGCTCTATATGCAGCTAGTAGAGCTACTATCACATGAAGATCCAAAAGTAAGAAAAAATACAGCTATCATTCTTGGCTCTTTTAAGAAGTCAGGAGTCAAGAATCTTTTGCTTGATGGCTATCGTAAAGAAACAATAGACTTCGTTAAAGTAGGGTATTTGAAGGGGTTAAGCAAACAGGATTGCAAGAGCATCGTAGATAAGCTTAAACAGATTCAAAGTGAACTTTTAGCAGATCAGGAAAGCGATAAGAAGCATGTCCAGTCACAGCTAAAGGTGTTGAATCCGCTTATTCAAAGCTATGGTACACATAAGAGAAAAATGGTTAAGCTTCTTCATAAAGATGTTGATGTCATTTTGACTACACTACCTTACTATCAGTTCACACTCTTTGATTACGTATTAGATTATAAGTATAAGCCAGTAGGACAGGGGGTACTTGTTCGTACTAAATCTGTTTATGATTTATTGCCTTTACGTAATTACAAGGATATGATCATTCCTATTAAGAACTGTTCTTTAATGGAAAAAGATGGGGATGTGATCGTGGAACGTATCCGTAACAGCAATCTTATGGAATTGCTTGAAAACTTATTTGATAATGCGGATTCATTCTATTACAAGCTGACTGATACTTTTAGAGAAAAAGATTCAAAACTTATGAATACAGTTGTTAAGGGGTTATTGGAACTTTATCCAGACCGTTTATTGAATGCAACTAAGAATTATGAAATTGAAATTGTCTTAAAAGAACTTATGCCTAAAAAGATCAGTGCTTATTTAAAGCTGACTTTATTAGACAACCCACGTTTTGATTATCGTAAAGAAGTGATTTCCAATTCTATGCAGCCATATGTAGCAGCTACTCTTCTTGAAGTGGCTAAGCCATATATGGAAGATTATGCAAGAGTGCTAGATCCATTCTGCGGTAGTGGGGTTACATTGATTGAACGCTGTCTTATCAAGCCAGTCAAGTTCTCTTTAGGTCTCGATATCTTTACAAAAGGACTAGAAGCTGCCAAGAGAAATGCTAAGGCTGCAGATATCGATATGCATTTTGTACATAAGGATTCATTACGTTTTGTTAATACAGAGTTATTTGATGAAATCATCACTGATATGCCAACATATGCACAGATGAGAGATAAAGCAGCATTGACAGAGTTATATGACAAGTTCTTTGCAAGAATCAGAAAGCTTGTTAAGCCCGGTGGATATGTCTTTATCTACACAAGTGAAATTGCCTTGGTAGAAAAGAATCTGCGTCTACAGAAGAACTATCTTTCATTGATTGAACACAATGATGTTCCAAGAGGAAAGAATCTTCATTATTTCTTTATCATTCAGGTAAGATAAAAGCTTCCCAAAGGGGAGGCTTTTTTATATTAATTTAAGTTAAGTTTAAGTTTAATTTGATAATATGAAAATACGTTATATGAGTGGAGGAAAAGAGATGCTTCGTCGTTTTGGAAAAATAATGGTTATGGTAGCTTTTCTTTTTGTCAACATTGTCAATGTTGAAGCGAAAGAGAGAGTAGTTTCTCATATAGAATTGCGAGATGTAACTTATAGTGGAGAAAACGTTATACCACGTATCAAAGTTTTTGATCAGGAGGGAAGACACATCCCAAAAAAACAGTATTGCATGTTCTTTAACGGAGACACATTGAATGCTGGCAAAGTTACTGTCAGCGTAAAGGGAATTCGTCGTGTTTCTGGTGAAGCATCAGCATCGTATACAATCAAGAAACGAAATATTTCATCCTGTCAGCTTTCAGGCATAGAAAATCATACTTATGATGGAAGAAAACATGATCCCAATGTTCGTCTAACTTATCACCAATATAATGTCAGCTATCGATTATCATATGGTGACTGTAAGAGTATTGGAAAGAAAAAAGTTAAGATTGTTGGAATCGGCAACTTTACTGGCACAATCTACAAGAACTATAAAATACTGCCACCACCAAGTCGGATTCTTACAATGACAAAATCAGGGACTAATGTACATCTGACACTTGTGAAAGCAGCTGGTGGCGTAAAGTATCAGATTGGCTATAAAACAAAGAAAAAATGGAAGACGAAGATGGTTTCTGGCACTCATATTACAATTAATGTTAAGAATAAGGGGAAGACTTCTTTTAAAGTAAGAACATGCAAGAATGGGGTTAAAAGTGCATGGTCCGCGGTTAAAAGAGTATAGGGAATGCGTATGAAAAAGAAATTTTTATCACTATTTGGCGTACTGCTTTTATGTTCAACAATGATTATGGGAGAAGTAAGCGTACATGCCTATAATATTAACGGATCAGACATGTTCTGGACTCAGCAGGAAAAGAACACATGTACTTTGGCATCAGCAGTCATGCTTTTAAGACGTAAGGCAGCACTGTTGAATGATGCTGATTATAAATCTATTACAGAATCATCATTGAAGAGTAAGGCATGGAATGGAGGATTAATGTGGAAATTTGAATTCTCTACAAAAAACTATACATATACAGTTCAGCATGCAGCAATTGATTCTTTTAATAAGGTTCCCGATGTAAAAGGAGAAGCGAAAAAAGCCGTTGTTCTTTCTTGGTTAAAGAGTCATCCTGAAGGCGTTTGTCTTTATGCAAGAAAAGACTATAATGGTTTTACTGATAGCAACCACTGTGTTCTTTTAACTGATTACACAGGAGGATTGTTCTATGCCGCTGATCCAGCTAAAAATGCTAGTCGTGTAACGATTGATAAGGTTCGTAAGGTTACAATCGAAAATGCTGCTTCTATCTGGTATGTGGCAAATGTTAAGAAAAGCAATGGGACAGTTGTAAAAACTATATCATCATCTTCATCAAGTAAGGATGCAGGAAGTGCCATAGCTTTATCTGATGCTAATATGAGCCTTTCAACAGTTTACTATACTTACAATGGACAAGTCAGAAAACCAGCAGTGACTTTTAAAATGAATAACAAGACAGTAAGTTCTGCTCATTATTCACTCTCTTATCCAAATGCTAAAAATGTTGGCAAGTATTGCGTTACTGCCAAAGGAAAAGGAGAGTACTGTGGCAATAAGCATGCTTATTTCTATATTCTACCTAAAGCTGTCACTATTTCTTCATTAAAGAAAAAGAAGAAAGGCTTCACTGTTTCTTATAAGAAAGTACAAGGCAATGTGAAATATCAGATTGCTTACAGAATCAAGAATGGTTCATGGAAATATGCTTATTCTTCAACTGTTAAAAATTTAAAGAGCAAGAAAACGTACCAGGTAAAAGTAAGAGCTTATAATAATGGTGCTTATGGTTCATATGGAAAAGTGAAGAGCGTTAAAACAAAATAATTAAAAGCTTCTCATGTGAGAAGCTTTTCTTATTGTGTATATTTTTCTTTGAACACGTATAAGAATGTGGTATAATTTATCCGATTGGGGGATGGAGTATGGGATATCATCAAATACACGTAGGGGACATCGTTGACGTTACAATCACCGGTATTCAGCCATATGGTGCTTTCGCTTTACTGCCCGATCAGACAAGTGGTCTGATTCATATAAGCGAAATATCTGATCGTTTCGTAAGAAGCGTTGGTAATTATGTCACGATTGGTGAAACCATTAAAGTAAAGGTTATTGATATTGATGAAAAATCTCATCAGGCTAAGCTTTCACTTAAAGCTGTTGCTAAAAGAAGAAAGTTTAGACGCCATCGCAGACCGATTGTCGAAACACCTAAAGGTTTTCGTTCATTAGAGGAGATGCTACCTCGATGGATCAGTCGAGGTATTAATAAGGAGGAAGATGTATGATCAAAGTTGACTTAAGTCATGCTAAATTAAATGAAGATATCGCTTCATACAAGGACAAAGTTGCTGAAATCCATGAAATGATTCATAACAAAACTGGTGCTGGTAACGATTTCCTTGGATGGGTAGATTTACCTACTCAGTATGATAGAGAAGAAGTAGCTAGAATTAAAGCTAAAGCTAAATCTTTATCTGAAGAAATCGATGTATTATTAGTATGCGGTATCGGAGGTTCTTACCTTGGTGCAAGAGCAGCTATTGAAGCTATCAATGGTTTATATCCAACACAGAAGGTAGAAATTCTTTACATTGGTAATACTTTCTCTTCAACATATTTAGCTCAGATCAAAGAATATGTTAAAGATAAAGAATTCGGTATCAATGTTATCTCTAAATCAGGAACTACTACTGAAACTTCTGTAGCATTCAGAATCTTCAAAGAAATGCTTGAACAGACTAAAGGTAAAGAAGTTGCTTCAAGAAGAATTGTTGCTACTACAGATGCACACAAAGGTGCATTAAAGACTTTAGCTGATAAAGAAGGATACGAAGAATTCGTAGTACCTGATGATATCGGTGGTCGTTTCTCAGTACTTACTGCAGTAGGATTGTTCCCAATTGCTATGGCAGGTATTGATGTTGATGAAATGATGAAAGGTGCTAAAGACGCACAGGATAAATATAACAACGCAGACTTAATGACAAATGACGCTTACAAATATGGTGTAGCTCGTCAGATGTTAAATAAACAGGGTTATCCTGCTGAAATGTTTGTAACTTATGAACTTCAGTTAAGCAACGTTGCTGAATGGTGGAAACAACTATTCGGTGAATCTGAAGGTAAAGAAGGTAAAGGTGTATTACCACATTCTGCAGTCTTCTCTACAGATCTTCATTCATTAGGACAGTTCATCCAGGAAGGTTCTAAAGTATTATTTGAAACAGTATTCAAAGTTGAAAAGCCTCAGTTAGACCTTGAAGTACCAAGTGATGAAGATAACTTAGATAACTTAAACTACTTAGCTGGTAAGACAGTTGATTATGTAAATAAAAAAGCATGTGAAGGTACAATCGATGCTCACGTAAACGTTGGTGGCGTACCAAACATTGAAATCACTATTGATGAAATGAACGCATATAGCTTCGGTTATATGGTATACTTCTTCGAAAAGGCTTGTGCATTATCAGTTTACTTATTAGGGGTAAACCCATTCAACCAGCCTGGTGTTGAAGTTTACAAGAAAAACATGTTCAAATTATTAGGTAAACCAGGTTATTAAAATCAAAGCGGTTCTCTTAGAGAACTGCTTTTTTTACAGGGGGAAGTATGTTATTAATAAAAAATGGTAGGGTCATTGATCCCTTATCTCATCTAGATCAGGTTATGGATCTCCTTATTGATGAAGGAAAGATCATCGAAATGGGACATATCGAAAAAGACTGTGAAACAATCGATGCAAAAGATATGATTGTTGCACCAGGACTTATTGATAATCATGTCCATTTTAGAGATCCCGGATTAACGTATAAAGAAGACATCTACACTGGCAGCAATGCAGCAAAAGCTGGTGGTTTTACAACAGTTGTCACTATGGCCAACACGAAACCATCTGTAGATTGTGTGGAAGTATTGGATGAACTTATGAAAAGAGAAAAAGAACTTGATATCCATGTTCTCAATACTGCCAATGTCACATTAAAAATGCAGGGCAAAGAACTTGTCGATATGGAAGCTCTAAAGGCGCATGGCGCAGTGGGCTTTACTGATGATGGTATTCCTATTGCAGATATCAACGTGATGATGGAAGCAATGCGTCGTGCGAAAGCACTGGATTGCCCAATAAGCCTTCATGAAGAAGACCCAGCATTGATTGGCAGTGCCGGCATCAATGCTGGTGAGATTGCTCGTCAAGTGGGTGTAAAGGGTGCAAGCGGACTTGCTGAAGAAGTGATCACAGCGAGAGATTGTCTTCTTGCAAAAGAGACAGGATGCCGAATTGATATTCAGCATATTTCCAGTGGTGGAACAGTTGATATCGTACGCTTTATGAAATCGCAGGGAGCAGATGTATGGAGTGAAGTAACACCTCAGCATTTTGGCTATACGGAAGATCTTGTCTTATCACAGGGAGCACTTGCCAAGGTGAATCCACCTTTACGTAAGGAAGAGGATCGTCTTAAGATCATTGAAGGTTTAAAAGATGGTACAATCGATATGATTGTTACTGATCATGCTCCTCACAGCAAGGAAGAAAAAGACAAAGGTATCTTAGGTGGTGCACCAAGCGGTATGATTGGTCTTGAACTTTCATTAGCTATGGGTATTACTCATCTTGTCGAAAAGGGACATTTAAGCTATATGGAACTTTTAGAGAAGATGACAATTAATCCTGCTAAATACTATAAGCTTGATGCAGGATATATTGCTAAAGATCATATAGCAGACATTGTTATCTTTGATCCAAAGAAACAATGGGTTGTCACTCTTGATGACTTTAAAGGAAAATCAAAAAATTCTCCTTTTGTAGGAGAACACTTAACTGGACAGGTTGCCTACACAATATGTAATGGCAAGATTGTCTATAAAAAAGGCAGCTAGTGAAATTCACTAGCTGTCTTTTTAGTCTTCATATTTAGGTGTGCAAGTAATCGCAATTCCGAGTTTCTTTAATGTAGATAAATCTACAGAAGAAAGAATAACTGTTGAATGGGCCTGCATACCTTTAAGTCTTGGCAATTGCTGAAGTGCTTTTTTAGCATCTGGATTAGTATTGGCACTTGATGAAAGGGCAATAAGAATTTCATCAGTGTGAAGTCGTGGGTTCTTGCTGCCAAGATAATGTGTCTTTAATGACTGAATTGGTTCAATCACTTCAGGAGAAATGATTTTTACATCATGATCAATACCTGCTAGATCTTTAAGAATATTTAATAATGCAGAAGAACAAGCGCCTAAAAGACGTGATGTCTTACCAGTGACCATATGTCCATCATTAGCCATGATTGCAACAGCTGGTCCATTTGTTTCTTCTTCTTTCTTAAGTGCAGCATTGACGACCTGACGTGAATTAAGATCTACATTAGCCTGTTTGATGATAAGCTCCTGTTTGATCAATTCATTCTTGCTTGCAAGACCACGTTTGACATTGCATGCTGTTTCAAAATAACGTCTGATGATTTCCTGTCTGCTTGCTTCTTTGCATACTTCATCATCTACGATGGCGTAGCCAACCATGTTGACACCCATATCAGTAGGTGATTTGTATGGACATTCTCCTAGAATGCCTTCAAAGATAGATTCTAGAACAGGGAATACTTCAACATCTCTATTATAGTTGATTGTAGTCTTGCCATATGCTTCAAGATGGAAAGGATCAATCATATTGACATCATCCAAGTCTGCAGTTGCTGCTTCATAGGCAAGATTTACAGGATGCTTTAATGGAAGATTCCAAACTGGGAATGTTTCAAATTTAGCATATCCTGCTTTTACACCATGTTTTTGTTCATGGTAAAGCTGAGAAAGACAAGTCGCCATTTTTCCGCTTCCAGGTCCTGGTGCTGTAACAACGACTAGGTTTCTTGTTGTTTTTACAAAATCATTTTTTCCATATCCTTCATCGCTTATGATGGCAGGGATATTAGCAGGATATCCATCAATCATATAAGTTGTATATGTTGGGATGCCTAACGCCTGAAGACGATTTCTAAAACGATCTGCAGCCATCTGGCCTGTATATTGTGTAATGACAATGCTTGAGACATAGAATCCTCTATCTTCTAATGCACTTTTTAGCCTTAAGGCATCTTCATCATATGTGATTCCTAAATCTCCACGAATTTTATTTGTTTCAATAGCTTCAGCACTAATGACAATGATAATTTCTGCTTCATCTTTTAATTGTTCAAGCATCTGTAGCTTGTTGTCTGGTACAAATCCAGGCAATACTCTTGATGCATGGAAGTCATCAAAGAGTTTTCCTCCGAATTCTAGGTAAAGCTTACCGAATTTGGCAATTCTTTTCTTTATTTCTTTTGACTGTAATTCCAAGTATTTTTTAGAGTCAAATCCGATTTTTTGATTATCCATAATATTACTCCTTCAATTCATGCTGGAAGAATTATAACATGTAATATTGTGATTCATATAGTTGTTTAGAAATTTTTTTAAAGTTTTTTATTTTATTTGCTTTCTGTTTTTTTACTGATTAAAATATAAGTATAGAAAGACATTCAGGTCGCATAGACATCTCATTTTCTTATACAGTAGGGATAACTGTTGAGAGTATAAGCACATAATAATATTGATTGGTGATGCTATGTTAGGAAGAGATGACCTGATGTCTTTTTTTTCTTCTTTTGGTATTGAATTTTTATATGTTTTTATATATATTTAATGGTGGATTTCTTAGAAGGAGATTATAAATATGGCATTATCAAAAGAAATAGGTATCGACTTGGGAACTGCCAACATTCTTATCTATGAAAAAGGAAAAGGAATTGTTGTTAATGAACCAAGTGTTGTTACCATCAACAAAGAAACAAATAGAGCTGTCGCTGTCGGTGAAGAAGCAAGGGAAATGCTTGGGAAGACGCCAGGAAGACTTGAAGCTATCAGACCGTTGAAGGATGGTGTCATCGCAGACTTCCAGATTACTGAGATTCTGTTGACACATTTTGTAAATAAATTAAATTTAAAAGGATTGTTCTCTAGACCTACAATCTTAATCTGCTGTCCAAGCAACATTACTTCTATTGAGAAGAGTGCTATTCAGGATGTAGCGTTAAGATGTGGTGCTAAGAAGGTTTATATTGAAGAAGAACCTAAAGTCGCTGCTATTGGTGCAGGTCTTGATATTTCTAAGCCAACTGGAAACATGGTAATTGATATCGGTGGGGGAACTACTGATGTTGCTGTGCTTTCTTTAGGTGATATTGTTACAAGTGAATCATTAAAGACTGCTGGTGATAAGATGGATGCTGAAATTGTTGCATTTGTTAAAGATCGCTATAAGTTATTGATTGGTGATTCTACTGCAGAAGAAGTAAAGAAAGAAATCGGTTGTGCTTATAACGGCTCTGAAAGCCGTAAGGTTGATGTGCGTGGTCGTGATATGGTTACTGGTCTTCCTAAGACTATTCAGATTTCTGAAGCTGAAATCCAGGATGCTTTACATGAAATCTGTGAAATTATTTTAACGTCTGCTAAACAGGTTCTTGAAAAGACACCACCAGAATTATCTGCGGATATTGTCAATAAGGGTGTATTCCTTACTGGTGGAGGTGCGCTTCTTCATGGATTGGATAAATTTATGGAACAGGGATTAAAAGTACCTGTATTCGTTGCTGATGATCCATTGGATTGTGTTGCTGACGGATGTGGCGTTATGCTTGAAAATTCGAATTTCTTACAATAAAATGTCGCTTTATGCGGCATTTTTTCTATACTGTAATGATAAAGTTATGATATAATTTCTCTTGAAATGACTAGGAGGAATAATTATGGGTGGTTTTTTTGGTGTTGCATCTAAAAATGATTGTGTCTTTGACTTGTTTTTTGGAACAGATTATCATTCGCATCTAGGGACAAGAAGAGCTGGTCTGGCGGTCTACAGTAAAGAAGATGGGTTTAATCGCTCTATTCATAATATTGAGAATTCTCCATTTCGTACTAAGTTTTCTTCTGAAATCAATGACATGTCAGGGCATCTAGGAATTGGCTGTATTTCAGATTATGATCCACAGCCACTTATTGTACGTTCTCATCATGGTACTTATGCTATTGCAACAGTTGGCAAGATTGATAATCTTGATGAACTTGTTGATCGTCTTTTTGAACATAAGCATATGCATTTCTTGGAAATGAGCGGTGGTGAAATTAACACTGTTGAAGTTGTTACTGCATTGATTAATAGTCGCTGTAATCTTATTGATGGTATCCGCTATGCGCAGGAAAGCATCAAGGGATCAATGACTATTATGGTGTTGACTCATGAAGGCATTTATCTTGCCCGTGATAAGCATGGTCGTACACCTATCGCAATTGGAAAGAATGATGAAGGATATTGCGCATGCTTTGAAGCTTTCGCTTATCTTAATCTGGGTTATGAAAATTATAAGGAATTAGGTCCTGGTGAAATTTGTATTATGACACCGGAGGGTGTTAAGACACTTGTGGCACCAGGAGATCGGATGAAAATCTGTACGTTCTTATGGGTTTACTATGGTTATCCTGCTTCACGATATGAAGGTGTATCTGTAGAAGAAATGCGTTATCGCTGCGGAGCTAATCTTGCTAGACGTGATCAGAAAGAAAGTCCTATTGAGATTGATACAGTTGCTGGTGTTCCTGATTCAGGAACAGCACATGCGGTTGGGTATGCTAATGCATCTGGTGTTCCGTTCTCTAGACCGTTTATTAAATATACGCCAACATGGCCACGTTCATTTATGCCAACTATTCAGAAAAAGCGTGACATGATTGCTAAAATGAAGCTTATTCCAGTTCATGAAATGATTGAAGGCAAGAAGATTCTTCTTCTTGATGATTCTATTGTTAGAGGAACTCAGCTTAAAGAGAAGGTAGAATTCCTTTATGAAAGTGGGGCAAAAGAAGTTCATGTTCGTTCAGCGTGTCCACCAATCATGTTTGGCTGCAAGTATCTTAACTTCTCTCGTTCTAACTCTGATCTTGAACTCATTGCAAGAAGAGTGATTTGTGAAGAAGAGGGAGAGAATATTCCAATGGATGTTCTTTATGATTACTGTGATCCGGATTCTGATCGTTATGCTAACATGATAGAAAAAATCAGAGTAAAGCAGCATTACACTTCATTAAGATATAATCGTCTTGATGATCTTCTTGATTCAGTTGGTATTGATAAAGATAAGCTTTGTACATACTGCTGGAATGGCAAGGAATAATACCTTTTGCTTTTTACAGGATGGAGTTGTTTTCATTATAAAAAGAGTATGATATAATAATTTCATGTGAAAGGAGAAAGGTTATGGCATTACCAGAACAAAGTATTGAATTTAGATATGATACACAGTTATTAATTGCTGGTGAAGATTTGGATGAAGATGATATCTTCGATTATATCTCAGAGAATATCAAAGGGGATTCTTTATTGGCAGTTGGTGATGAAGATCTTATTAAGATTCACTATCATACAAATGAACCTTGGGAAGTTCTAGAATACTGTCGTTCACTTGGCGAAATCTATGATATCGTTGTAGAAGATATGGATCGTCAGGCAAGAGGACTTAAAGGATAATATGAAATGATGTCACAGAAATGTATTCTGTGACATTTTTTAATTGATAATTATTTGAAATGGAACTATCATTTTATTATAAGGGGATGATAGTATGAAGAAATATGTGATATCAATTTTATTTGTGTTTTCAATGATAATAGGGGGCATGTATTGTCATGTTGATGAGGTGCATGCTTTAAGAAAATCTGATGTGGATAATCCATCAGCGAACAATATCATGGTGAAGATACCTGGTACGTTTGAGAAACCAAATGTGAAAGAGGTATTGGATCTTATTAACAGCTATCGTTATGAAGCTTGTGAAAATGGATATATCAAGCCAGGTACAGATGTTCGTTTAACAATGAATGATTATAAGCCTATCAAATGGTCAACGAATCTAGAGTGGATTGCACAGACGCGTGCAGCAGAAGCAGCAGTGTGTCAAAGTCATGAACGACCTAATGGAGAAAGATGGTTTACTGTAAAACATAATTCTACTTCAAGTTGTAGAGAAACTTTGGCGTGGAATTATTCAGGCTTGATTTATGGTATTGAACAATGGTATAGAGAAAAGGATGATTGGGTTAAACAGAACACTGATGCTGTAACAGGGCATTATGTAAGCATGATTGATCCTGGTGTTTCTTCGATTGGTGTAGGTGCCTTTGCATCCAAAAGTGATAACTGGACTTGCGTAGCTGGTGAATATAGTGATGAAGATGATGAAGATTCATCTTGTTATGGTGTATATGGAAATGAAGAACAGTTGATGGAAGTTCCTGCTTCTTCTCTTCATTTAAGTGTGAGTGGACCTTCATCATTGAATGTGAATGAAACAAAGAACTATCATTTAAATAGCTATGTCTCTTTGAAAAATACTTGGGGAGAGTTTGTAGATACACCCCTTGTCAGCAATGGTGTTAAGTGGGAATCAAGTAATACGTCGGTAGCTGATATTGATCAAAACGGAAAACTTACACCACATCGTAAAGGTACGACAATCATAAAAGCTTATGCGTATGGTGGTAAGTATTGTAGTAAAAAAATAACGGTGAATGCACCGCGCATTGGAACGTTGTTTGCTCAAGGAGTCGTTCAGTATAGGATCACAAAAAATAATGAAGTCTCATTTCATAAGCTTTTGAGTTCACCATCAAGTATGGTCATCAATAATCAGGTGAATTATTATAATGAATGGTATAAAGTGACAACCATTGATAATAATGCATGTCTTAACAAGAAGACGCTAAAGAAGTTGAAGCTTTCTAATAATATAAGAAGCATTGGTTCAAGAGCGTTTAAGAATTGTGTAAAATTATCCGGTGTGACAATATCGAAAAATGTGAGACGCATAAACAAAGAGGCTTTCTATAATTGTAAGAAGATGGTGTCTTTAAAGATATTATCAAAGTATCTAAATAAGAAGAATGTTGGGGCAAATGCTTTTAAGAAGACTAAGATTAAAAAAGTGAAAGTGCCTAAGAAAAAGAAGAAGGCCTATAAGGCATTGTTAAGGTCGAGAGGTGTTTCACGTAAGGCTAAGTATAAATAAGATGGGGAGTTATCTCTCCATCTTTTTAATATGCAAGCAATAGGCTCTGAATACCGCTTTAAATAGCCAAAAATGGCGATCTGAGAGATTTTTTAAAAAAATTAGACAAAAATGCTTTACAAAGAGGAGAGGTGATGATAATATAAGTGAGCACTCAGCGAGAGCCGAGTGGCCTGAACATTGAAAACTGAACAGAAACACGTCAAATAGATGAGTGA
>NZ_JAGBIX010000073.1:0-12952 GCF_017934775.1 Kandleria sp.
AAACCGCAAGCGGGAAAATAATCAATGCGGATGTTAATGGCGCATTGAACATCATGCGTAAAAGTAGCGTTGTGGATGTTAACATCCTATACGGTAGAGGCGAAGTGGACACGCCTGTAAGAATAAGGATTGCCTGACTTTCGGGTGGAAACTTAAATATCAAACTTCTTAAATAGAACCGTCAGGTTCTTAGAAGCCACCTACCTTTAGGTGGGTGGTAGTTCACAACATTTTGTTGATGATATAATATGACCAGTTTTACAAAGGGGAATTTATTATGAAAAAAACTCACATCACATTACTTTCAGGATGTCTTACATTCCTGATTCTCGCCTTTCTTTTCTACTTTGAACGATTTATTCCAGCTGGTACAAATTCATGTGTTATTCACGATGCCAAGCTTCAATATCTTGACTTTTTTTCATATTTTAAGGATCTATTAACTCACCATAATAATATCAGCTATTCCTTTAGCAAAGGGTTGGGTGGACCTATGATAGGTGTTTTCAGTTACTATCTAAGCAGTCCACTTAATCTTCTTGTCGTATTTTTTAAGAAATCTCAGCTTGTCAGTTTTTATCATCTTCTTGTCTTATTGAAGGTTACTCTTGCAAGCATCACCGCAAGTATCTTGCTTACGCATTATTATAAGTCAACAAGAAAGATCATCATTCCTTTATCGACTTGTTATGCTTTAGGACAATACAGCATTGCTCAAGCCAGCAACATATTGTGGCTAGATGGTGTCTACATGCTGCCATTGATGCTTTTAGGTGTCGCTTATCTTGTAAATGATAAAAAAGGTATTTTCCTATGTATTTCTACTGGATGTTCTATTCTTTTTAACTGGTATACCGGTGGTATCAACTGTTTGTTTTCTATCATGTTCTTTTTATACCTTTCTTTATTAAAAGAAGATATTCAACTTAAAAAATTTTTCTATTCATTGATACATCTTGGACTTTGTCTATTTACCGGTGTCTTATTGAGCAGTATTTTATTTCTTCCTACCATCGGTGCAATGACAAATTCTACCCGTGGTTCTCTTGAACTAAATCGACTCTTCCATTTAACACTCTACAATAATCCTCTAGAGACAATCACTGCCTCTTTACCAGGTGAAAGAAGTGTCTTGGGGCACGCTACTCTCTATTGCGGAACATTGCCGGCAATCGGGTGTGTAGGTGCTTTGCTGTCGGACACATTCTCTAAGAGAAAAAGAATGGTTACATTCATTTTCTTATTCATAGTTAATCTGTTATTCTATTTCCACCCTTTATATTTCATCTTTTCACTTCTTAAATATGTATCCTCATACTGGTATCGCTATTCTTATGTCGCTATCTTATCAGTTGTTTTCATCAGTGCTGATTACTATCTTCATGATAATTATAAAAAGAGCATTCACTATGCTTTTATTTATACTTTCATCTTATTTATATTAAGTACCATTTCACGTAGTTATACATCATCACTTTATATTTTTATTTTTAGCATCTTTATCACGGCTATCTTATTAAGAGTTCTTACTCATAAGAAAACAATTATTTGTCTTTCTATCTTCTTCTTGATAGAAACATCCTATGGTGTATATCTTCAGTTAGATTACCATTCTACTCATGATCTAGCCAGCTTCCCTGCTTACCAGATCAACTATGAAAAACAGTGGGATAAACTTTCACGCTATGATAAGAGCTTATATCGTATTAATCAGAATTACTGCTTTAATCTTCAGTACAACACTATTCGTGCAAAATACAATGAAGGCTTAGCTTTCCATCTTATGCCCGTTGCGACATACACATCATCTCCAGATGATAATACAAGAGAATTCTTGGATCATATTGGATATCGTTTAAATGGTGAAAACCTCAATGTTGTGAATGAAAGCATCCTTGCCTCAGACAGTCTTTTAGGAGTAAAGTACATTTCCTCGACAAGAGAACTTGCTTACTATAAGAAACTGCCTATTTCTTCTGGTGCATTCACGCTTTATGAAAACCCTTATGCTTTACCATTATCATACTGCTATAAACCACATGCCTTTAAGAAAGCTGATCAGCCATTTGATTATCTCAATAATCTCTATCAGTCACTAACTGGCATCAAAAAGAATATTTATGAGCCTATTTCTTATACCTATAGACAATCAGCCTATAAGAAATCAGAATATGATTTAACACTTCCTCAGGGACATTATCTATACTATGGACATTTCCCAATCATCAAGCGTTATCGTGGTCTTCTTCAAATAGAAAACTACAAAACCAGATACGGTGGATGGCTATCCCCTTCACTCTTCCCTATTCCAGTACAAAAGAAAAATGTTCATATAACTGTTACTGGAAGAAAAAAGCTTCACAAGGGACAGTTCTATGCCTTAAATCTAGATGTCTTAAAAGAAATGACAGATTATCTAAAGAACAATAAGGTTTCTTCTCTTTCATTAAAGAATGGCGAAGTCCTTGTTAAACATAACAACACTCAAGATGAAAACATTCTTATCTCCATTCCTTATGATCAAGGATGGGATATCACCCTTAACAATAAAAAAGCCTCCTATACAAAATTAGGAGACTGCTTCTATTCTATTCCAGTTAAAAAAGGACATAATGTTATCAGGATGACATACCATGTCAAATATGCAAAATTGTCCATTATCACTACAATCATCGGATTGATCATCTTATATCTTATGTATAAAAAGAGCCTATAGGCTCTTTTCAATTTCTCCAAATACTTTTCCAATGCTATCATGGATCACAAGATCTGCTTTATAATCATAAGGCGTTTGATCGCGATTGATCATCACTAAATGTTTTCCTTTAAAATAAGTAACAAGATTAGCTGCTGGATAGACACTTAATGATGTTCCACCTACAATAAGACAATCTGCCTGCTTGATTAACTTAATAGCTTGAGTCCAGGCATCTTCAGGAAGAGCTTCTCCATACATTGTGACATCTGGTCTTATTAGCCCACCACACCCACAAATAGGAAGGCCCGAAGTGTTAAAGATATAATCAGAAGGATATGTCTTTCCACATCTTGAACAGTAATTATTAAGTGTTGAACCATGTATTTCCCATACCTTATGTGATCCTGCCTTTTGATGTAGACCATCAATATTCTGGGTAATAATGCCATCTAGTTTACCTTTCTTTTCCATCAGGGCTAAAACATTATGTGCCTTATTAGGCTTAATATTTCTGGTATCTAATTTTTGTCGATAATATTCAAAGAATACCTTGCTTTCATTGAATAAACAATCATGACTTAAAAGATATTCTGGTGCATAGCCTTCAAACTGTACATCTTTAGTATTATATAAACCATCAGCACTACGGAAGTCCGGAATACCACTTTCAGTAGATACCCCAGCACCTCCAAAGAAGACTATATGTGAAGATGTCTTAATGATTTCTTCTAGTTGTTCATACTTATCCATAACTTAACCTCTTATAAGCTGATCAAGCTGATGAAGCACACCTTCTTGTAAAGCATGTGCCATAACTCCCGTATGTGTACGTTCTTCTCTAATATAATAAGTAATCATGGTAAGTGCTTCATTAACTGATAGGCTTTCTATTTCCTTATCTTTAATCATTTCATAATGCAATTTATAATCTTCATCTAAAAGATGATGCTTATAGAACTGATATGTCCACTCTTTTGTATTATCATAGAAAACAGGAATCTTCTTGAATGGACCTTGTTTCCATGTCACATCATGATCAGTCAAGCTGACAAGATTCTTGGTCTTTAATAAATAATAGCTGCTTAATACTTCATCACATTCAGGGATGGATTGTGCTGCTCCACTTTTTTGACATGTCATGCTTGAAGCAAGAGACGCAATACGCATTGCTTCAACAATAGAAAAACGTTCTCTCATCGCCAAATAATAGCCAATAAAGGTATCCCCAGCTGCCGTTGTATCAACTACATCCGTATCATACGCGTCTACATGGAAACATTCTCCCTGATAAAGATGGTAGCTTCCCTTTTCTCCAACAGTCATAATAACTTCCTGATCATAGAACTGCTCTTTTAATCTTAAAAGAATATCATCTATATCTTCACTTGCATCAACGAGTTCCATAGCTTCTATCTCATTTACAATAAGCGTATCTACTTTCTCTAATGGATAATCCTTTGCACTCTGATCCATCGGTGCAAGATTCAATACAATACGCATATGTCTAGCATGTGCTTCATGTATCAATTCTGAGAGATTGGATACTTCATTTTGAATTAACAAGAGATCATTAGCCCAGAAGTGCGATAGCACTTCTTTTATGTCTGAATGATCAATGCACGCATTCGCTCCCTGATAAATAATAATATTGTTTTGTCCATTGGCCACCTGGATAATCGCATGACCAGTAGGTTCTTCTTTATTCAATATATAATCACAATTAATATTATGCTTGCTTAAATATGAACGCAGGGCCTCTCCATCGTTTCCGATGGCTCCGGCATGATAGACATCCAACCCAGCCTTATGACAGGCGATACTCTGATTTAAACCTTTTCCACCATAATTAAGCTTATATCCTCTTGATTTTAATGTCTCTTCAGGCTTTACAAAATGATCAACATCATAGACATGATCATAATTCAATGAGCCAAAACATAGGACTCTCATTCTCTTCATCTCCTCATTCTTATTATAAAGAAAAACAAGTCTTGCGACTTGTTTTATTTAAAGAAATCTACAATCTTCTTAATAAATCCTTTAATCTTCTGACCAAGCTGTGAAAGGAATCCTCCATCTTCAGTAAGCTTGTTGGCATAATCTTTAATATTTTCATAAAGATCCTTAGCCTGCGTCTTAATTGTATCTACATCAAGATCCGCATTCTTAAGATTATCCATTAAATCAAGAATCTTGTCTTCAGTAGAAGAAGATAATGACACATTCATTTCCTTTTCAAGTTCCTTAAGTGCCTTCTGTCCATCTTCTCGCGTATAATCATCGCCCATTTCTGCGACTTTCTGTTTTAATGAAGCTACCATTTCAGCCGCATCTTTCTGATTTGTTTCTTTACCTAATTCCTGAGTAACCGCAATTTCATTGTTGGCAGCTTTTACTTTAACTTCATCAAGCTGTTTACCAGTCATGATTTCATAAGACTTAGTCGCTGCGACAAGAGCAGCAGTACCTGAAATTGAGAATGGTCCTGCAACTGTAAGCTTAACATCCTTAACACCTGCAGTAATTAACGCATTCTGATACATTGCTTCACTACAGTAAGAAATGTTCTTAGTTGTAACTGAAATACCAGCATCCTTTTCAGCACTCTCCATAACTACTGAAGATAATGCACGCTTACCAATAACACTGCTTGATAAGTATTTTCCAAGATACTGATGTTCTTCACTGTTAGTAACATAGGAAACCTGATAATCATTAATATCATCAACTCCTAAATAATCAAGAACTTTCTTCTTTTCACTAGTAGTAAGGTCTTTTCCTAAGACAAGATATTTCTCGCTATCCGCAAAAACTTGTACACTCATTGCCGGAATCATCATTGCACATGTTAATACACTTATAAGTAGATAACGTAATTTTTTCATTTTATTCCTCCTTGAATAAGTTTATGATAGCACTTCCTCATAAAAAATCAAATATCACTGACCATACGATAAAATTGTTCTTCTTCAATAATAGGAATATTTAATCTTTCAGCACATCTATGTTTATTGGAGATATGATGATTAGTCCCCTTAATAAGATATGTCGTTTCCTTATTGACATAAGATTGTACATACGCTCCACACGCTTGTGCTTTCCTTGATGCAATAGCTCTCGTATATCGTGATAAACGTCCAGTAAAGACAATCTTAGCCCCTTTTAAGCTAATTAAGAAAAGTTCATCTAATCCAATACCTTCTTCTCTTAAATAAGCTTTAATCTTCTCATAAAGCAAATGATCATCATGTACACTTCTACCTTCATAATGCCATTTAAGAGCCTTAATAAAATCATCTAGCAGACATACACCACCAGGATAAGCTTCCAATTCACTAAAATACATAGTTACAAGAAATAACCCATCACAATAGTGATAGACATCTTCCAATGAATCAAACTGTTTCTCACTGACTGTCTCATTCACCTTGATCACATGAAAACAATTTATTTCTTTCTTCAAAATAACATACTCATTAAGAAGACCTCTTACGCTATACATTTTTTCTCCTTTTTATTTAAAATCCTTTATTTTTTGACGTTAGTAAGACGTCCGTTGTTTATACTATAGTTGTAGTGAGAACTACAATTCACAAATTTCCCTTCAAAAGAAATTATTCCTAAACACAGAAGAACCGGACGTCCCATCCGGTTTTTCTGTTTTTTTATTTTGTTTTACGATAATTAATAAACGATACAATCGTTGTTAAAATAAATAAGAAGCAAGTAAGGCGCGTTTTCATAATAAATGAAATCACTATGCCAGAAATGCCAATAACCAATGTCAGAAGATAGAAGAAATGTAAATCAAAAACTGGGGCTTCTTTCTTATTATCAGGGTGAGAAACATGATATTCTTTCTGTTTTGTTTTTGGTTTATCTTTATGTGTATAAAGAGACTTTTGCATATTCTTGGACAAATGAAAACTTTCCTTTTTAGCACTCTTTCTTGTTTCATGTCTACGTGTAAAATCACTTGTCTTAGTAGCAGCTTTAGAAGCCGCTTTTTTATATTCTCTCTTGTAGAACTTTTTATTCATTGATAACTTGGCCATTCGCTTCACCTCTTTCATGAATATAACGCAAAAATATAAAAAGTGCAACGTAAAAAGAAGGGCACAAATTATACCCTTCTTGCTTTAGTAAGCTTCACATATCTATAGTGGCCTTTATATTTAAAACGTCCCCAAGATCCTTTAGTTGATACTACACGAATAACTGTTCTCTTGTAGATCTTACCAACTCTTTTAGAGTGAACGCTGGCTTTCGTACGCACGTACATCCAATGTTTTAAGACATAACGACCGGCCTTGTAGGATTTCTTCTTGCTTGAAGTTTTAACACCTACAACACGACGAATCTGCTTAAGACGACGTCTATAGCGTCCTGATAAAGAAGTAATCTGAATCTTCTTTCCAGAACTTGGTGCATGAATCATTTTATTGTTTCCAATATAGATTCCAGTGTGTGAACCAAATAATAGAATATCGCCTTTCTGTCTATTTTTCCATGATACACGTTTTCCTACTGAGCGAAGTGAACTTGTCGTTCTTACGCCAATATTAATACCTGATTGATAATACACCCAGCTGACAAGGCTTGAGCAGTCGAACTTTCTTTGTCTCTTGTTTCTTAGGGCTCCCATAGAATGTCCTGCCCCATACACATATGTACTTCCTAATCGTGAATATGCTTTACTCACTATCCTAGAAGAAGCCGCATCTGCACTCATCGCATTTGTAACTAAACCAAAAACAACAGCGAATAATAATACAATAGTAATAACTAGCTTCTTACTCTTCTTGAATATGTGGGTATTCATTTTATCTCCTCCTTCATACAAGCACTATTATGCATGAAGAATATTCATTTGTAAATACTTTCTTAAGAAATTCTTAAGGTTTACTTAAGAATTTCTTAAGATTTGACATAAAAAAAGAAATGTCCTAAGACATTTCTCACTAAGCTCTAACTGCATGAGCACCTCTTAGAGATACCCATCCTGTCTTTCCTTTGAAAGAGATTTTTGCCCATCTACCATACTTGATAGATTTAACAGTAACAACTGAACCTTTCTTCAATCTACCTAATTTCTTAGAAGAAGCAGTTGCTTTAGCTCTTACATTAGAAGATACAGTAATTTTCCAATTACCAGTTGTATATTTTGAAGAAGATGTATTTGTATTAGTAGCATTTACTGCTTTTGTAGCCTTAGAGATAGTTTTTTCTACAGCAGCCTTATCAGATGAAGAAACAACTCTTCTTATCTGTTTAAGTCTACTTCTCCAATGACCGGATAAATTTTCTACTCTTACACGTGATCTGCTATTTGGAGCATGAATCATCTTATTATTACCAATATAGATTCCTGTATGAGAACCGAATAATAAGATATCACCTTTCTGTCTGTTAGCCCATGATACACGTTTACCAACTGATCTTAATGAACTAGTTGTACGAACACCAATATTGTGACCTGACTGGTAATACACCCAGCTCACAAAACCGGAACAGTCGAAAGCTCTCTGTTTTTTATTTCTTAAAGCACTCATAGAATGGCTTGCACCATAAATGTATTTACTTCCCAATTTAGAATAAGCTAAGCTTACAATTTTTGATGTAGACGCATCTACTTCCATTGCATTCTTTGCAGCTGATACAGGGACAATCATCAATGCGATTGCAGCGATAATCATAATTAACTTTCTATGTTTCTTGATAAATTGGTGGGTATTCATAAATAATCTCCTCATTACATTTTTATTGTTACTGTTTATAATTATAAACATTTTTTTAAGAATTTCCACCCAAAATTAAGAATTTTATCACTTTTTCTTAAGATTTTTTTAAGAAACGCCATTTATTTCCCTTTATAAGGGGATATTTTCACATTTTTCAATTTTTTAAAAAAAGAGGAAATTCATAAGAATTTCCTCTAATGTTCAAAATATTTTGGATTACTGAGCTTTACATTCAGCAAAACCTAAATCATTACCTTCGTTGAAGTTACGAGCATTTTCCATAGTAACAACAGCGATAGCCTGTAATGCTTCACGAGTGAAGAATGCCTGATGAGATGTTAATACTAAGTTAGGGAACATCTGTAAACGTGCAGTGATAGAGCTATGTAATGCTTCATCAGATCTATCAGTATAAACGTTAGCATCTTCTCCTTCATATACGTCTAATGCTACAGCGTGGAATTTACCCTGTTTTAATGCAGCGATTAATGCTTCTGCATCGATTAATGGTCCACGAGCTGAGTTTACAAGCATAACGTTATCTTTCATTTTGCTGATTGCATCAGCATCGATTAAGTGGTAAGTTCCACCTTCACCCATGATTAATGGTGCATGTAATGAAATTAAATCAGCTTTTTCTAATAATTCGTCTTTAGAAACATAAGTTAATAATCCTTCATCTACTAAAGCCTGATTTGGATAAGCATCCCAACCAATTACAGTCATACCGTAACCTTTAGCGATTCTAGCGAAGCACTGACCAATTTTACCAGTACCCATAACACCGCAGACTTTATTATGTAAGTCTACACCTAATAAACCAGATAAAGCGAAGTTGTTATCTCTTACTTTGTTATAAGCTTTACCTAATCTTCTGTTTGCTTCCTGGATGATAGCCATAGCATGTTCAGCTACTGCATATGGAGAGTATGCTGGAACACGAGCAACCTTGATGTTGCATTCTTTTGCAGCCTGTAAATCTACGTTGTTGAAACCAGCACAACGTAATAAGATTAACTTAACGCCACCTGCAGCTAATTCTTCTACAACCTGTCTTGGTGCTTCATCATTTACGAAGATACAAACAGCATCATAACCTTTTGCTAAAGAAGCAGTTTCAGGAGTTAAACGTACGCTGAAATATTTGATATCGCAGTTATATGTTCCAGGACCTTTATCCTTAGTTAATTCACTAAAGAAAGTTCTGTCATAATCCTTTGTTCCAAAGAATGCTACCTTAAGAACATCATATTCTTCTTTTTCTGTAAATTCACCGTTGAATAATTCTTCAATCTGTGAAATTGCAGCTTCTTCATCGTCACCTTCAGCACTAACGTTTAAAGTATCACCTTTCTTAGCGCCTAAAGCAAGAATCTGTAATACGTTATTCCCACTTGCTGTTTTCCCATTACATTCTACTACAACAGCACTTTTTAAATTAACGCATAACTGAGCTAATAAAGCAGCAGGACGAGCATGTACGCCCATTGGATTATCAACTACATAACTAAATTTCTTCATTTTCTCTATAATCCTCCTAATTAATATACAACTATAATAGCACAAACCCTTTTTATTTACCTTATAAAATATTAGATTTGTTTAAAAAATTTCTTATCCGTCCATTATTGTGTAAAAATTTTACGTCTTTGATATATATATGAAATATCTTATTTACCCATTTAGAAATTCTTAATCCATTTATGTCTTATACAGGCATTCTTAATTCCATTTTCTTCAGGTGGATCAGTAATTTCATCTGCCTTCTTTAATAAATCAGGATAACCATTCCCCATTGCAATCTTAAAAAAATGATCTTGGAACATGATCATATCATTTTCTCCATCTCCAAAGACAACAACATCATCCAAGTTGCCATGAACATGCTGAATCATTCTCTTAATACCAAGATGCTTCTCATCATGCTGATACATAAGATAATCTTTAACAAAGCGCATATGTCCAAGTAAATCTAAATGTTGAAGATTTCTTTCTTCCTCTTCACTAATCGCAATATAGATCTTATATATATGAGGCAAGTCATCAAAAGATAGATTTTCATCAAGAATATAGTTTGTTGGTTCTTTTCTTTCTCCTACCTGTCTTATAAATAGATCATCTTTCATATAGACATCAACACTATCATCACAGGCTACAAGGACACCGTATCCTTTACTTCTTGCTTCCTTAATAATAAGAAGAGCCTTCTCTTTATCTAAAGGTCGATTATCTACCAGCTCATCATTGATGACAATCCCTGCTCCACCATTGCAGACCATATGATGAATACCCGCCTGCTTCATCGCATCCTTGGCCTTATAGTAGGCACGTCCTGTCGCAATAGCGACAAAGTGCCCTTCGTCTTGAAGACGCTGAATACTCTCAAGGGCACTCTCTACAAACGCGCCTGTCTTAAGGCTAGTCAAGGTCCCATCGATATCAAAGAATATATACTTCTTCATTCCATCACCTCTTATCCTTATTATTTGAAAGATATATTACAAGTTGACACTCCCATCAGCTAAAGCTAATGGGATTCTTGATTCAATGACCACGGTTATTATCACACTTACAAAAGTAAGCAGTTTTCTCGTCGGTCTCCACAAGCGTAAGGCTATGCCTAGTTCGGGTGTGTCCCACCCTACTATACGTATATTTAAGGTTTAGGCTACTTGTTCAGCAAGTAAGCTTAGACCTTTTTCTTTTATATTGATAGCAGCATTAATATCACGATTATGTCTTGTTTTACATTCTGGACAAATCCAGCTTCGTACAGACAAGTCTTTAACCTGGATATGCTTATATCCACAGACATTGCAAATCTGGCTGCTTGCATAGAATCTAGGAACTCTTATTATTTCAGTTCCATAGAAAGGTGATTTATATTCAAGCATATCGAAGAACTTAGCCCATGATACATCGCTAATTCTTTTAGCTAGTTTATGATTGCGAACCATTCCCTTAACATTAAGATCTTCAATGCAAATGATTTGGTTTTCTCTCAAAAGCCTTGTAGATTCTTTATGCAAGAAATCGTTTCTCTGATTAGTGATTTTCTCATGGATTCTAGCTACAATAACACGTTGTTTATTCCAGTTATTAGAAAACTTTGTCATACGAGACAGTTTGCGTTGTTCTTTAACTAATTTACGCATGGCCTTATTGAGATATTTAGGATTATCTACTGTATTACCATTACTGTCAGAATAGAATTCCTTAATACCTACATCTAGACCAACAATACATCCAGCATTCTCATACATAGGCTGTTCAACCTCTACATTAAGAACACAAAAATATTTACCACTAGGTACTTGCTCAATAGTGGCATTGTTGATTTTGCCTGTAACGGGCATAGAAATTTTAGCTTTCACATAACCAAGCTTTGGAAGCTTGATGTACTTCCCGGCTACACAGATGTTATTGTTAATATACTGAGTTCTATAGCTCTTGTTATGATTATGCTTTGACTTGAATTTAGGCATAGATGCTCTCTTAGCAAAGAAGTTCTTATAAGCCTTGTCTAAATCTCTAAGAGATTGTTGTAATGCTACAGAGTCTACTTCTTTAAGCCAAGCAAACTCTTCACGTTTCTTATAATTAGAGAGCATCGCATTTGTTTCCTTATAGCTAATAGAGTTACCTTTTTTGAATTCATCAGAACACATAGAAAGCCCTTGGTTGTAGATGAATCTACTGCAACCAAAGGTTTTTTGAATTATATGCTGTTGTTCCTTATTAGGATAGATCCTAAATTTCATTCCCTTGAGCATCTAATTGTTCCTCTAAATCCATTACTCTTTCTATTAGCCATACAACATAATCAGGGGCCTTGCGAGCCTCTCGCTCCCATTGTTGTACAGTCCTCACATTTAAGTGAAATCTGTTGGCAAATTTACTTTGTGATAAGCCTGTACGCTTTCTTAACTCTATAATTTTCATAGCTATCACCTCTACATTCATTATACTTCAACGAAGTATAATGTCAACTATTTTTGCCTTGGTTTTCAATATAATGTTTAAGCGTATCACTGCTAACTTCTCCAATAGAACTTATGAAGTAGCCATCAGACCAAAAGGTTCTTTCATTCCAGAAACACTTACTCAGGTATGGCGTGTATTTCTCCCAGATATGATAGGTTGTATATGATTTTAGGGTTCTGACAAAATCTGATAAGTTTATGTTTGGAGTAGTTTCTATCATCAAATGCAAATGATCTTTATCGGCTTCCATGTAGTGAATGTATATATTATGGGAATCAGATATTTGAGTAGCGAGAGTCTTGATATCAGAAGATATATTATTTGCAGATAGAATGCGTCTTCTATATTTGCAAACCAGGATTAGATGATATCTTAATAGGAATTTATGTCTATGTCCATGTTTGTAGTCTTTATTCATGAACGTTATTATACAAAAAGAGCCCCGCTTAGGCGAGGCTGAGTTGAGTCCGTCGGCTTTCATCCCACAAGCTAAAGCTTGATGGGTTTTCAGCCGTAAGCATTATATAAA